>JAPOHS010000033.1 GCA_029979325.1 Pseudomonadota bacterium
TTTGAAAACACGACCAGGCGTTTGGTTTTGGCCTATTGAGCCGGGCGCTCTATGAGCAAGTGAATTACCATGTGTGGCATCTTGAGTTTTGAAATTATGTCTCTTAATAACGCCTGCATAACCTTTACCAATAGAGTTTCCGGTTACATCAACAAGTTCGCCTTTCTCGAAGTAGTCTACTGTTATTTCTTTGCCTGTATCTACTTGCTCTAACTCATTAGTATTTAATCTAAACTCATGAAGCTTGTGTGAAAGTTTCTCATTTGGGTTTGATCGAATCTGTCCTGCATCTGACTTCTTAGGGTTCTTTGTAGATTGCCCTGTGAGTACCTGAATGGCGTTGTATCCATCAGTTTCTTCAGTCTTAATTCTATTGATTAGATTGGGATTAGCTTGAACGATTGTGACAGGCACAGATCGACCATCGTCCGTAAAGACTCTCGTCATTCCGCATTTTTTTCCTACAATGCCTATCACTTGCTTTCTCTATGTTTTTATTAATTATTTTTATAATTATATTTTTCATTAACTCTTTTACGGGAGTTGATATTTACAAGTAATTGATTTATATGGGTTTTTAATCAATTTTAAGTTCTTGCAAACCTTCAGCTCCAAAAACGCTAGCTAAGTCTCTCAACCCCCTTATTTTCAGGCTTTTCAGAGCATAATAATCTCTGGCCCGTGTAGCGTTCGGGAATTATATCAATTTTCACTTTCAGTTCAATTTTATTTGAACATCTACCCCAGCTGGCAATTCAAGCTTCATAAGAGCATCAACTGTTTTATCACTTGGGTTAAGAATATCCATCACACGTTTGTGTGTTGTAAGCTCATACTGATCCCTTGCATCCTTATTCACATGTGGTGAAATAAGGACCGTATATCTTTCTCTCGAAGTCGGCAATGGTATAGGTCCAGATACAATAGAACCTGTTCTTTTGACTGTTTCCACGATTTCTTCAGTAGAAGCATCGATTAGCTTATGGTCAAAAGACTTTAGCCTGATTCTAATTGTCTGTGTATCAACCATATTAATTATCCTTCATTATTTACAGAGAGCGCTTCTGCTTGTGATTTTGGAGCCTCATTGTATTTCTCAAATTCCATCGTATAAGTAGCCCGACCTTGTGACATTGATCTTAAGTCCGTTGCATACCCAAACATCTCAGCTAAAGGCACCTCAGCCCTGATAATTTTTCCAGCTGGAGACTCATCCATACCCTGAAGTATGCCTCTTCTCCTATTTAAATCACCGTTTACATCACCCATATAATCTTCAGGTGTGACTACTTCAACTTTCATAACTGGTTCAAGAAGCACTGGATTTGCTTTCAAAGCTCCCTGCTTAAATGCCATAGATCCAGCAACTCTGAATGCAACCTCACTGGAGTCAACATCATGAAATGATCCATCATAAAGAGTAACTTTTACATCAACCACAGGAAATCCTGTGATTACACCATTTGCCATTTGTTCTTGAATACCCTTGTCTACTGCAGGAATAAATTCTCTAGGGATAACACCGCCAGTGATGTCATTTACAAATTCATATCCAGCACCAGCTTCTTGTGGTTCCATTTTGATATAAACATGTCCATATTGACCTCTACCACCAGACTGCCTAACAAACTTAGCTTCTTGATCGACAGAGGATTTGATTGTTTCACGATAGGCAACTTGTGGTCTCCCTACATTTGCATCAACCTTAAATTCTCTCGACAGACGATCCACGATAATATCCAAGTGGAGCTCTCCCATTCCTGAAATAATTGTTTGCCCAGATTCCTCATCTGTTCTGACCCTGAATGATGGATCCTCTTTCGCAAGCTTCTGTAGCCCAATGCCCATTTTTGATTCATCTTCAGTAGATTTTGGCTCAACGGCAACAGAAATAACCGGCTCAGGGAACTCCATCTTCTCAAGTGTAATTACACTTGAAACATCACACAGAGTATCTCCAGTTGTAACATCTTTCAGTCCTACTGCTGCAGCAATATCTCCTGCCCTAACCTCTTTAATTTCTTCTCTGGTATTGGAGTGCATTTGAAGAATACGACCAATTCTTTCTTTCTTTCCTTTTAGCGGATTGAAAACGCTATCACCTGAATTAAGAACACCTGAGTAAACTCTAAAAAATGTGAGGTTCCCTACATAAGGGTCATTTGCAATCTTGAATGCCAGAGCTGAAAAATTCTCGCCATCGTCTGACTTTCTAGAAGCCTCTGATTCATCATCGAGTATCCCAGTAATATCAGGAGTGTCAATCGGTGATGGCAAAAGATAGATAACGGCATCAAGCATAGCTTGCACGCCTTTATTTTTAAAAGCCGAACCGCATACAACTGGAACAATTTCATTATTGATTGTTCTAGCCCTAAGACCCTCTCTAATCTGATCTTCGCTTAGCTCACCATTTTCAAGGTACTCATTCAACAAATCTTCATTTGCTTCTGCTGCAGCTTCTATCATCTGCTCTCTCAGTTCCTCGCATTGAGACAATAGATCCTCAGGTATTTCTTCTGCTACATATGTCGAGCCAAGATCTTCCTCATTCCAATTGATCGCCTTCATCCTAATAAGATCAATGACTCCTTTGAAATTTTCTTCAGCGCCAATAGGTACTTGAATCGGAATCGGATTTGAGCCAAGCCTTTCTTTGACTTGCTCAACGACTCTGAAAAAATCAGCGCCGGCTCTGTCCATCTTGTTAACAAATGCCATTCTTGGAACTGAGTATTTATTTGCTTGTCTCCAAACAGTTTCAGATTGTGGCTCTACTCCGCCTACAGCACAAAAAACAGCAACAGCACTATCCAAAACCCTCAGTGAACGCTCTACTTCAATCGTAAAGTCAACGTGACCTGGTGTATCGATAATATTGATTCTGTGCTGATCAAACTGTTGGTCCATCCCTTGCCAAAAACAAGTTGTTGCTGCAGAAGTGATTGTGATGCCTCTTTCCTGCTCTTGTTCCATCCAATCCATGACAGCATTTCCATCATGCACTTCGCCAATCTTGTGTGATATTCCTGTGTAGAAAAGAACGCGTTCCGTTGTGGTGGTTTTACCAGCATCAATATGTGCCATGATGCCGATGTTTCTATATCTATCTATTGGTGTTTGTCTTGCCATTTCCGAATCTCTCTATTCAACGCTTACCATCTGAAATGTGAAAAGGCTTTATTGGCCTCTGCCATTTTATGGGTATCTTCTTTTTTCTTGATCGCGTTACCTCGATCGTTTGAGGCATCTAGTAATTCATTGGCTAGCTTAACTTTCATGCTTTTCTCAGATCTTGATCTTGCAGACTCTATCAACCATCTCATTGCAAGAGCCTCCCTCCTTTCTTGCCTGACTTCTACAGGAATTTGATAGGTTGCACCGCCAACTCGTCTTGACCTCACTTCGACGACTGGCTTGACCTTGTCAAGAATATCTTCGAAAACTTGAGGCGTAGTATCTGCGGTTTGGCCTAGTGTTGAAATAACGGTATCTAGAGCCTGATAGACAATATTTTCAGCTGTACTCTTTTTGCCATCTCTCATAATCATATTGATGAACTTAGCAAGTACCTTGCTCGAAAATTTAGGATCGGGCAATATCTCTCTCTTTATGGCTGCATTTCTTCT
This sequence comes from Pseudomonadota bacterium, assembly GCA_029979325.1. The sequence goes on from JAPOHS010000033.1 coordinate 3,630, forward strand.
AGACATTGTTTACCCCTTAGGTCTTTTTGCACCATATTTTGACCGGCCTTGTTTTCGGTCATTAACACCTGAGCAATCAAGTGCACCTCTTATGGTGTGATATCGAACTCCTGGGAGATCCTTAACACGTCCACCTCTAATCAAAACCACGGAGTGTTCCTGAAGATTATGGCCTTCGCCTCCAATATAACTGGTGACCTCATATCCATTAGTAAGCCTTACTCTTGCTACTTTTCTAAGAGCAGAGTTTGGTTTCTTTGGTGTAGTAGTATAAACACGAGTACAAACCCCTCTCTTTTGGGGCTTGCCTTCTAGAGCAGGAACATTATTCTTCACTACCTTCCTCTTTCTAGACTTTCTTACTAATTGATTAATTGTTGTCATAACGCTTCATTTATAAAAATTGTGGGTGGATTCTATTCTTCTATTCATCTAGGTTCAAGTTAAATCTAAGATGATTCTGCAACTTCTAGATTGGCTTCTTCACTACTGCTCTCTAATTCCTTTAGAGCTTGTGAGAATTCTTCTTCAGCTATAGAAGCAGCATCCAACTCGGTCTTAAATCCTGTGCCTGCTGGAACCAATCTGCCAACAACAACATTCTCTTTGAGGCCTCTTAATTTATCTACAGAACCTTTAACTGCAGCCTCAGTCAATACTCTTGTTGTTTCTTGGAAAGAAGCAGCAGAAATAAATGATGTGGTTGCCAAAGATGCTTTTGTAATACCCATGATCAAAGGCCTAAATGTTGCAGGCTGAAGATCTTCTTTGATCATTTTTTCATTGGTTTCTATGACATCAATCCTGTTTGCTTGTTCATTAGGCAGAAGCTTTGTATCGCCTGACTCAATGATCTCGACAGTCCTCATCATCTGCTTAACAATGATTTCAATGTGTTTGTCATTGATTGGAACACCTTGAAGTCGATATACATCCTGCACTTCTTTGACAAGATACTTGGCCAACTTCTCGACACCCTGAACTTCTAAAATATCATGAAGACTCAACTCACCATCGGAGATGATTTCTCCTTTTTGAATGGTTTCTCCTTCAAAGATATTCAACGTTCTAGTTTTAAGAATGAGTTCTTCGTGAGATTCGCCATCCTCATCTGTAATGACCAGTCTCACTTTACCTTTTGTTTCTTTACCGAAACTTGTAATACCAGAATGTTTAGCCAAAATAGCAGCATCTTTAGGCTTTCTTGCTTCAAAAAGGTCTGCAACTCGAGGTAATCCACCTGTGATGTCACTAGTCTTAGAGGATTCAAGAGGAATTCTTGCTAAAACATCTCCTGCATTGATCTTCGATCCGTCTTGGATATTTACTATCGCACCAGGAGGGAATGTATAAACAATTGGCGTCTCAGTTCCGGAGAACATGATCGGCTGACCTCTACCATTAACTAAAGAAGCCTTGGGTTTGACTGTTGAGGTTGAGCCAGTTTTCTTTGAGTCCATAATAATGATATTACTCAAACCAGTCATCTCATCGACTTGCTCTGTAACAGTCACTCCATCAATAAAGTCCTCAAATCTTATCGTTCCAGATGCCTCCGTAATGATTGGGTGAGTGTGAGGATCCCAAGTTGAAATAACATCGCCAGCACTCACTTTTTGCCCATCTTTGATATTGATTGTTGCTCCATAAGGAATCTTGTATCTTTCCTTCTCTTTCCCGAATTTATCAGAAACAATGATTTCACCAGATCGGCTTGTTGCAACTAAATTCTTATCGGCATTTTTAATTGTCTTTAAGTTAAATAGACTAGCTACACCATCATTATTCACTTCGACTGAGTTTTGAGCAGCAGCACTTGATGCAGCTCCACCAATGTGGAATGTTCTCATTGTGAGCTGTGTACCAGGCTCACCAATTGACTGTGCTGCTATGATGCCCACAGCCTCTCCGATATCAACAAGCGTGCCTCTTGCTAGGTCTCTGCCATAGCACTTGATACAGATTCCATATTTTGTCTCGCATGTTACTGGAGAACGAACTACAACTGAGTCTGTTCCATTTTCCTCTAGAAGATGAACATTCGATTCATCAATTAATGTGCCTGCCTTAAGGACATTTTTCTTATTCTCAAGGTCTTTGACTGGTTCAATTAAAACTCTACCAAGCACCCGATCGCTGAGGTTTTGAACAACCTCTCCACCCTCAATGACAGCTGAAATCGTCATGCCATGTTTAGTGCCACAATCTTCTTCTGTTACAACCAAGTCTTGTGCTACATCAACCAGTCGTCTTGTCAAATAACCTGAGTTTGCCGTTTTCAATGCTGTATCAGCAAGACCCTTTCGAGCACCATGAGTTGAAATAAAGTATTGAAGAATATTAAGCCCTTCTCTGAAATTAGCTGTAATTGGCGTTTCAATAATAGAGCCATCAGGTTTTGCCATTAGGCCTCGCATACCAGCCAATTGTCTTATTTGAGCTGCAGAACCTCTAGCACCCGAATCAGCCATCATGAAGATTGAATTGAATGATTCTTGATCCTGCTTTTTGCCTTTACTATCTGTAACTTGCTCTTTTCCGAGCTTATCCATCATCGCATTGGCAACTTGATCATTTGTTCTCGACCAAATATCAACAACCTTATTATATCTCTCACCTTGTGTAAGAAGACCTGATGTGAATTGATTCTGGATGCTTTTCACTTGTGACTCAGCATCAGATAATATGTCTTCTTTATTTTCTGGAACAACCATATCATCTAGCGCAATTGAAACACCTGATTTGGTTGCGAACTCAAAGCCTAGATACATTAATTTGTCTGCAAATATAACTGTGGCTTTAAGTCCCACCTCGCGATAACAACGATTGATCAATCTGGAGATTTCTTTGCTATCCATAGTTTTATTTATTACAGCAAATGGAATTTCATCTGGTACGATTTTTGAGAATAAAGCCCTCCCAGTAGTGGTTTCTACTATTTCTGTGGGCTTTTCTTCATTTTGGATAGAAATTTTGAGTTTGATTTTTGCATGCAAGCCAAGGAAGCCATTATGAAATGCTCTCTCAACCTCTTCTATGTTTGCAAAAATACCGCCCTCACCAGTATCTTTAACTTTTTCTCTTGTCATGTAATAGAGGCCCAAAACCACATCTTGTGATGGAACAATAATAGGCTCACCATTCGCAGGTGAAAGAATATTATTGGACGACATCATCAATGCCCTACTTTCAAGTTGCGCCTCAATTGAAAGCGGAACATGAACAGCCATCTGGTCACCATCAAAGTCGGCATTGAATGCCTTGCAAACAAGCGGGTGTAATTGAATCGCTTTACCTTCAACCAAAACAGGTTCAAAAGCTTGTATTCCGAGCCTATGAAGAGTTGGAGCACGATTCAGGAGCACAGGGTGTTGTCTTATAACGCCGTCTAAAATATCCCAAATCTCGGGCCCTTCAAGCTCTACAAGTCTTTTTGCAGATTTGATTGTGGATGCCTCGCCTTGATAAATCAATTTACTGAAGACAAAAGGTTTGAATAACTCTAAAGCCATTTTTTTTGGAAGGCCACATTGATGCAATCGAAGTGTAGGTCCCACAACAATTACCGATCTACCAGAGTAATCGACCCTTTTTCCTAACAAATTCTGTCTGAATCTGCCCTGCTTTCCTTTGATCATATCTGCAAGTGACTTAAGTGGTCGCTTATTTGACCCTGTTACGGCTCTTCCCATTCTCCCGTTATCAAGCAGTGCATCAACAGATTTTTGCAACATCCTTTTTTCATTTCTAACGATGATATCTGGAGCATTCAGATCCAGTAATCTTTGAAGTCTATTGTTCCTATTAATAACCCTTCTATAGAGATCATTGAGATCCGATGTAGCAAATCTACCGCCATCAAGAGGAACCAGAGGTCTTAAGTCTGGTGGTAAAATCGGAAGCACTTTTAGAATCATCCATTCAGGCCTATTTCCAGAAGAAATCAACGACTCTATGAGTTTTAATCTCTTTTGATAACGCTTGATCTTGATCTGTGAAGCAGTTGCTTCCATGTCTTCTTGTATTTGATTGAGGCTGTCTTGAAGATCTAGGTCTTTAAGAATATCATGGATTGATTCAGCTCCCATCGCAGCAGAAAAATCATCGCCATACATCTCCAACGCTTCAATGTATTGCTCTTCAGAAAGCATTTGACCTTTCGTAAGATCAGTCATGCCAGGATCTGTGACAAGATAAGCTTCAAAGTAAAGAACTCGTTCTATTTCCCTCAAAGTCATATCAAGCAAAAGGCCAATTCTTGATGGAAGAGACTTCAAGAACCAAATATGCGCAACGGGGCTTGCAAGCTCTAGATGACCCATTCTTTCCCTTCGAACCTTACTCTGAGTGACTTCTACACCACATTTTTCACAAACAACGCCTCTGTGTTTTAAGCGTTTATATTTTCCGCAGAGGCATTCATAGTCTTTAACAGGTCCAAATATTTTTGCGCAGAACAATCCGTCTCTTTCTGGTCTGAAAGTTCTATAGTTAATGGTTTCGGGTTTTTTAACCTCGCCATAAGACCAGGATCGAATCATTTCTGGGGACGAAAGACCAATTCTTATGTGATCAAATTCTTCTGCAAAAGGTTTCTGATTAAAGATATTAAGTAAGTTTTTCATATTCAGCTTCCAGCTTATTTTTCATCGATTTGCTTAGGATCTTCGACTAAATCCATATTCAAACCCAGAGATCTAATTTCTTTCATGAGAACATTGAATGATTCGGGAATTCCCGTATCGACTTCATTGGTTCCATCCACAATTTGTTTATACATACGAGTCCTGCCCTGAACATCGTCAGATTTAACAGTAAGCAATTCTCTAAGAGTATGAGAAGCACCATAAGCCTCTAAAGCCCAAACTTCCATTTCTCCAAATCTCTGTCCACCAAATTGTGCTTTACCACCTAATGGCTGCTGTGTCACTAGGCTGTAAGGTCCAGTTGATCTTGCATGCATTTTGTCATCGACCAAATGATTCAATTTAAGTATATACATGTAACCAACTGTTACTGGACGATCAAAAAATTCGCCCGTTCTTCCATCGATGAGTCTTGTTTGACCAGATTCAGGAAGGTCAGCCAACTTAAGTAAATCTTTGATTTCATTCTCTCCAGCTCCATCAAAAACAGGAGTTCCCATAGGCACACCATCTTTAAGGTTTTCAGAAAGCTCTATGATTTCGTTATCGCTTAATTTATTAAGCGGAACCTTTTCAGATAATTTATTGGTGTTGTATACCTGATCCAAGAAAGTTCTGAGTGCCTTTACACGTGCAGCACTTTCTTTTTCTTTGAGCATGGTCTTAACTTTGTTACCAAGTCCTTTTGCTGCCCAACCTAAATGAGTCTCAAGTATTTGACCGACATTCATCCTTGATGGAACACCCAATGGATTTAACACTATATCAACTGGTTTTCCATTTTCTCTGTATGGCATATCTTCGACAGGAACAATTTTACTAACCACTCCTTTGTTTCCATGTCTTCCAGCAACCTTGTCCCCTGGTTGAACACGTCTCTTAACAGCAAGGAACACTTTAACCATCTTTAAAACACCAGGAGGGAGCTCATCATATGCTTCAATCTTCTTTCTTGCTGCTTCTAATTTTTGCTTGAATTCTTTTTCTAGCTCTTTGTGTGCCTTGTAGTAAGCTTCAAGCTCGTTGTTTAGTTTTTGATTCTGAAGCTTGATTTCAAACCACTTATGTTGCTCCATTGATTCAAGTAAAGCCTTGTCAATTTTTACAGTCTTACGTCCAACTTTTGCTGACTTATTCAGCAAGAGCTTTTCAAGTCTATTAAAGATATCTGATTCGACTATTCTCAACTGATCCTTCAAATCTTTTCTGACTGATTCGATATCTGCCGCTTCAATTTCATTCGAGCGATCATCTTTTTCAACTCCTTCTCTTGAAAAAACTCTCACATCGATGACTGTTCCATCCATGCCAGAAGGAACCCTTAAGGAAGTGTCCTTAACGTCAGAGGCCTTTTCTCCAAATATTGCTCTGAGTAGCTTTTCCTCAGGAGTAAGTTGAGATTCACCCTTCGGCGTTATCTTTCCTACAAGTATATCTCCTGCAACAACTTCAGCACCGATGTAAGCGATGCCCGACTCATCCAGCTTCCTCAAAGCTGCATCCCCAACATTAGGAATATCTGCTGTCACTTCTTCTGAGCCTAATTTTGTGTCCCTTGCAATACACTGCAATTCTTCTATGTGAATCGTTGTGAATCTGTCTTCTTGGACGACTCTTTCTGAGATGAGTATGGAGTCTTCAAAATTAAAGCCATTCCAAGGCATGAAAGCCACGAGTAGATTTTGCCCAATGGCCAGTTCACCAAGGCTTGTTGATGCGCCATCTGCGATCACATCACCTTTTTGAATGGAGTCACCTACTTTAACGAGAGGTCTTTGATTGATACATGTATTCTGATTAGATCGAGTATATTTTGTAAGGTTATATATATCGACACCGGACTCACCAGTAATGGCTTCATCATCATTGACAGCAATAACCACTCTTGATGCATCAACTGAATCTACTATGCCACCTCTTCTGGCAACGATTGTTACACCCGAATCAGTTGCAACCTTTCGTTCCATCCCAGTTCCAACCAATGGTTTGTCAGCAAGCAAAGTAGGAACTGCTTGACGCTGCATGTTAGATCCCATGAGAGCCCTGTTAGCATCATCATGTTCCAAAAATGGAATCAGAGATGCGGCAATAGAAACAATCTGCTTTGGAGAAACATCCATAAACTCAATTGATTCTGGTGGCATCAGAGTAAATTCATTTTGATACCTGGCAGAAATTAATTCATCCACAAGTTTATTTTTTGCATCAAGTGTAGTGTTGGCTTGTGCAATAACATAATTTCCCTCATCAATTGCAGAAAGATATTTTATTTTGTTTGTGGCTTTTCCATTTGAAACTTCTCTGTAAGGCGTTTCCAGGAAACCATATTCATTGACTCTGGCATAGATTGCCATTGAATTAATAAGACCAATATTTGGGCCTTCCGGTGTCTCAATTGGGCACACCCTTCCGTAATGTGTTGGATGAACATCTCTGACCTCAAATCCCGCTCTTTCTCTGGTCAATCCTCCAGGTCCTAGAGCTGAAATTCTTCTTTTGTGAGCAATTTCTGATAAAGGATTGTTTTGGTCCATAAATTGAGAAAGCTGACTAGAGCCAAAAAATTCTTTGATCGCTGCTGAAACAGGTTTTGAATTAATTAAATCTCTTGGCATGAGTTCTTCTTGTTCAACAAGTGAGAGTCTCTCTCTGACAGCTCTTTCAACTCGAATTAATCCTACTCTGAAAGCATTTTCAGCCATTTCTCCAACTGTTCTGATCCTTCTATTTCCGAGGTGATCAATATCGTCAACGGTATCAGAGCCATTTCTTATGTTTATAAGCGTCTTGAGAACATTAATTATGTCTTCCTTGGATAGAACTGAGTTGCCAACATCTTTATCAATACCAACCCTTCTATTGAACTTCATTCGTCCAACTTCTGATAGGTCATATCTTTCTTCATTGAAGAAAAGGTTGGTGAATAAATTGTCTGCGGCCTCTTTTGTTGGAGGTTCACCTGGTCTCATCATTCTATAGATTTCAATCAGTGCTGATTCTTTATCAGATGAAGGGTCGATGCTGAGTGAGTTCGAAATATAAGACCCTTGATCAACATCATTGATGTAGATTGTTTTGATGTCTTTAACCCCATTTTCTTTTAATGCCTCAATGAGCTCAGCTGTCACTTCATCATTTGCATTGGCAATGACTTCTCCAGTCTTTTTGTTAATGATCTCTTGTGCAAGAACCTTTCCTATCAAGTCACTTTCATCGATTTCTAGATGCTTCTTTCTTGATTCCTTAATTTGTTTTATGTGGAGTGCATTGATTCTTTTGCCTTTATTAACAATAAGCTTTTTACCAAACTTAATATCAAATTCAGCAATAGTTCCCTTCAAATGGTCTGTATTAATCTCAACCTCAACGGTCTTCTTTGAAAAGCGATAAGAGTCCTTATCAAAGAATATATCGATGATATCTTGATCGGAGAAATCAAGTGCATGAAGCAAGATAGTTGCTGGTATTTTTCTCCTTCTATCGATACGAGCAAAAATGTTATCTTTTGCATCAAACTCAAAATCTAGCCATGACCCTGTATGGAATAACCCTAGCTGCAAACAAAAATTTACCAGATGTATGAGTTTTTCCCTTATCATGATCGAAAAATACCCCTGGAGAACGGTGCAGCTGAGAAACGATGACTCGGTCAGTCCCATTGATGATAAATGTACCATGCTCTGTCATTAAGGGGATTTCACCAAAATAAACATCAGTGGTGTCACCGGTTTGCTTGATATCTTTTACTTCTTTTACGGTTTCCTTATCAGTATTCTTGTCATAGGTAATGAGCTTGGTCTTAACTCTCAGTGGTGCAGCATAAGATAGTCCTCTAAGCTGACATTCGCGCTCACTGAATTCAGGCTCTTCAAGTCTATAGCTAACAAATTCTAATCTTGCATTCTTAGAAAAACTTTCAATGGGGAAGAGGTTATTGAAAGTTGCTTGTAATCCAGCATTTTCTCTTTTTTCAGGATCAACATCCCTTTGCAAGAAAGCTTCATATGAATTGACCTGAAGGGTCAATAAATCTGGAACATCAAGAGCAGCTTTTTGCTTTCCGAAATCTTTCCTAATTCTCTTTTTCTCAGTAAATGAAAACGACATATCTTTGAACACCCAAAAAAGCCAAGCCAATCACTAAGATTGACTCG
>JAPOHS010000034.1 GCA_029979325.1 Pseudomonadota bacterium
GTAATTGATACCGATGGATCAAACACTTCTTATGTTGCATCTGGTGTGATAGATACCAAGAAAGATTCTTTTAATGAACGACTAAAGGTGATTTTTGAATCACTCTCAGAAATCATTCAAGAGTATCAGCCAAATCAGATGGCAATAGAGAGTGTTTTTGTTCACAAAAATGCCAACAGTGCACTAAAATTAGGTCATGCCAGAGCTGCTGCGATTTGTGCTAGCTTTGAATCAGATATTAAAATCTTCGAGTATTCGCCAAGAGAGGTTAAACTATCTACAGTTGGAACAGGAAAGGCAGAGAAAGAACAAGTCATGGAAATGGTTAAACTGATACTCTCGATCAAGCAATCAACATTAAAGCTGGATGAATCAGATGCACTTGCGGTAGGAATCTGTCACGCACACTCTCAATCTCTCAAAGACAAGATAGAAGCGGCAACAAAATGATTGGATCACTAATCGGTCTCATTAAAGAAAAGACCCCTTCGGCGATTCTACTTGAGGTAAATGGGATTGGTTACGAGGTCTCTGTTCCCTTATCCACTAGTTTTCAATTACCCAATGTTGGAGAGTCAGCCTACTTGTTGACACACTTGGTTGTTCGTGAGGATCAACACTCACTTTATGGATTTGCCACTGAGGAAGAAAGAAAACTTTTTCGAGCACTTATAAAAATCAGTGGAGTAGGGGCTAAATTAGCCATCACAATTCTTTCTGGCACAAATGTAAATGGATTCATTCAATCTGTTATCAATGAGGATATTGATGCACTTGTCCACTTGCCTGGCATAGGTAAGAAAACAGCAGAGAGACTTGTCGTAGAAATGAAAGACAAGATTTCTGAAATTTCAGATGATGAAAGCAATGCTTCTCAGCCAGGAGCGAACAGTGCTGTTGCTGAATCAATAAATGCACTTGTCAATTTAGGGTATAAAACAAAAGATGCAAAAAATATTCTTGATAAGATTGAGAGCGATGGTCTCTCGGTTGAGGAGCTTATCCGTCAGGCCTTAAAATCCCTAAATAAATAACTGATATGACTGATGAAGAGAAAATCATAGCACCAGAAGCTCAAGATGGTGAAGAGTCTGTAGAGCAAGTTCTGAGACCTCAAGTTCTTGAGGAATATATCGGTCAAGAATCTGTCAAGGATCAAATGAATATTTTCATCGAGGCAGCTAAAAAAAGAAATGAGGCAATGGATCACGTTTTAATATTTGGCCCACCAGGACTTGGTAAAACTACACTTGCCCATGTGATTGCGAATGAGCTTGGTGTGAACCTGAAGCATACATCAGGCCCAGCAATTGAGAAGCCTGGGGATTTAGCAGCAATCTTGACCAATCTTGAGGAGAGGGATGTTTTATTCGTAGATGAGATACATCGCTTAAGTTCCGTTGTAGAAGAAATTTTGTATCCAGCACTCGAAGATTATCAGCTTGATCTCGTCATAGGCGAAGGACCATCTGCTCGATCAATAAAGCTAGATTTAACAAGATTCACAATGATTGGAGCGACTACAAGAGCGGGTTTACTCACCTCACCATTGAGAGATCGATTTGGTATTTCACAAAGATTGGACTTTTATAACGTTGATGAAATCACCAAGATTGTAAACAGATCCTCAGGAATACTCGGTGTTGAGATTGATCAGTTGGGTGCGGAACAAATCGCATCACGCTCCAGAGGCACACCAAGAATAGCCAATCGACTTCTAAGAAGGGCCAGAGACTATTGCGAAGTAAAAGCAGACGGGAAAATAAATGCGGACTTAGTAAATGATGCAATGGATTTAATGGAAGTTGATGTAAATGGCTTCGATTACTTAGATAGGAAGTTTTTGGCTGCAATCATCGAAAAATTTAATGGTGGTCCAGTTGGAGTAGATGCCATTGCTTCTGCAATAGGAGAAGAAAGAGGAACAGTAGAAGACCTGATAGAGCCGTTTCTCATTCAAGGTGGTTTTTTAATCAGAACACCCAGAGGAAGAATGGCTTCTGGAAAAGCTTATGAACACTTTGGAATGAAACCTCCAAAAGAAATCATTCAACAAGAAAATTTGCTCTAAGAAATTTAATCCTTATTTTTGTTAGTATAAAAGATATGGAAGAATCAATCATAATCAGTCCAGAAACGAAATATATAGCGATTGAAGGTCCTGTAGGATCGGGCAAAACAAGTCTTGCAAAAAAATTGGCAGAACACCTGGATGGTAAGCTAATCTTAGAACAACCAGAAACGAACCCATTTCTTGAAAATTTCTACAAGGATCCTAGGTCCAATGCCTTACCAACGGAGCTTTCATTCTTATTTCAAAGATCTAAATTACTCGAAGATATTAATCAGGAAGATTTATTTTCAAGCATGAGTGTCACAGATTTTATCTTTGATAAAGACAATATATTCACTGAAATCAATCTCACTCATGAAGAGATTGATTTATTCAAAAAGGTGAAAGATTCACTGAAAGTTAATCATCCTTCTCCTGATTTGGTTGTTTATCTTCAAGCGCCAGTGGAGGTTCTTTTATCACGAATTAGAATGCGCTCTCCATCAATAGATTTGCTTATAGACTCTTCCTATTTAGAGAAGATCGCTGATTCTTATGCTAAGTTCTTCTATTATTATGAAGATTCTCCACTGTTAGTTGTGAATGCTGAGAATATCGATCCAATTCACAATGATGACCATTTTGAGATGTTGTTCTCTGAGCTAAAAAATGTGAAGTTTGGGAAACATTTTTTCAACAATACTGCTGCTGCATTCTCTTAGTCAGATAACTGTTCCTCTAAGGCCCAATCAATGTGTTCATCAACCATTGAGCTTACCACCCCTTTTTTTGATTTAAGTAGATCAACCGTATCCTTTTCTTTTTTTGAATTACCTAGCGCAACAGCTATGTTTCTCATCCATCCTTGATAACCCGTTCTCCGAATTGCTGATCCTTTTGTTCTTTCGTCCCAATCTCCTTCTGTCCACATAAATAATGATTTTAAGGATGAATCTTCGAAAGAAGGTCTTGGTTTAAAATCATCAATTACAGGCTTTGCGGCAAATTTATTCCATGGGCAAAAGATCTGACAGTCGTCGCATCCAAATATTCGATTACCAATTGATTTTCTCATCTCATTAGGTATCGATTCTTTATTCTCAATTGTCAGGTAGGAAATGCATTTCCTTGCATCAAGTTCATAAGGTGCGACGATTGCTGATGTTGGGCAAACATCAATACACTCTCTGCATGTTCCACAATGATTGTTAGCAGGTTGATCGATATCCAGTTCAATGTCTGTGATGATTTCTGCAATAAAAAACCATGAGCCATGATTCTTATTTATAAGATTCGTGTTCTTTCCAATCCAACCTAAACCAGCATTTCTTGCTAATGCTCTTTCCAATACAGGTGCAGAGTCCACAAAGTAATTCTTTTCTTTTATGTTTGAGTGCTGACTGATTCGACTGATTATTTCCTTAAGTTTTGATCTAATCGTCTTATGATAATCTCGTCCAAGAGCATAGTTTGCAATATATGCTTTTTCTCTATCTTCTATTCTTTTTTTGCCAATCTCTTTATCAAAGAAATGATAAGTCATTCGAAATGAAATGACCCTTAAAGCACCTGGAATTAGCTCATATGGCCGAGCTCTTTTCTTGCCATGCTTTTCCATATATTTCATGGAACCGTGATGATTATTATTGAGCCATTGAATCAGCTTTTCTTCATCATCTTTAATTTCTATCCCGCTGACTCCCATCTGGTCAAAACCCAGTTCCAGTGACCATTTTTGGATATCATTCTTTAGTTTTATTAAATCAGTCATTTTTTATGAAGGATTATTTTCATTCAGGACAAGTATAATAAGAAGCATGAAACTTGCCGAGAAATATGTATTTAGCTCAAGTGCGGTTGCAAATATTGATAGAGATGCAATCAATCAGAATGAGCCTGGATATGGATTTCACTTAATGGAGAAAGCTGCAAAGTTCTCTTTTCAAATTTTAAAGAATGATTGCCCTGAATCTATTTCAGTTTTTTGTGGAACCGGAAACAATGCTGGGGATGGATATTTACTGGCCAAATATGCCATTGAGTCTGGGTTAAATACGAGAGTAATCTCAATAGAATCAAAAGATAAGCTAAGTGGCGATGCCAAGAGAGCCATGGATGAATTTGAGCAAACTGGAGGGGAGGTTGAAAGATGGTCCTCTGAGATCGAATTGAATGCTGATTGGATTGTGGATGCAATTTTTGGGATTGGCTTGAATAGGAAGCTTGAAATGCTTCATCAAGATGTTATTCATGCAATCAATCAATCTGAATCAAAAGTTCTATCAATTGATATCCCTTCGGGGCTGTGTGGAAATACAGGAAAAATTTTTGGGTGCGCAGTATCAGCCGATTTAACCACAACTTATGTCGGAAAAAAATCAGGCCTTTACCTTGATTCTGGACCAGACTGTGCTGGAAAAATATTCTTTTCCGATTTAGACATCGATGAATCTTTTTATTCTAAATCATCGCCAATGATTCAGATTATTTCAGAGAGAGATGTCAGCGATGTTTTGGTGCATAGAAATCAAACAACTCACAAGGGTGATCATGGACACGTATTACTGATAGGTGGGAATAATGGCATGGAGGGTGCCATCAGGATAGCTGCTGAGGCCTCATTAAGGGCAGGTTCAGGCTTAGTCAGTGTTCTTTCTACTTCACAAAGTTGTGAAATAATCAATCAGATAAGACCAGAGGTGATGTGTCATGATGCCTCGAAAGTAGGGAGTGTTTCTTCATTAATTGATAAAGCAGACATTATTGGCATTGGTCCAGGTTTAGGCACAGATGATTGGGCGGTTAATTTATACGATCAAGCATTGATGTCAGAAAAACATCTGGTCTTAGATGCAGATGCACTCAATATTCTATCCAGTGAAATTCGTGATAGAGGGAACTGGACGCTGACGCCGCATCCAGGAGAGGCAGCCAGGTTATTGGATTCTTCGGTGAACGACATCCAGCGTGACAGAATTAATGCAATCACCGAAATCTCAAATAAATACTCAGCCAATGTATTGCTTAAGGGGAAATTCACACTGATCAAATGCCCAAATAGTGACTTTCCTTTCATGATTACGAGAGGGAACCCTGGCATGGCAACAGCTGGAATGGGCGATTTACTGACCGGAGTTATAAGCTCATTCTTGGGTCAATTTGGAGCACATGATGCAGGAAAGGTTATTTCTGTAGCAGCACATATACATTCCAAGGCTGGCGATCTGGGGTCTGAAGATGGCGAAAGAGGATTGATTGCTTCAGATTTGCTCACTTATATAAGAAAATTGGTGAATCCATGAAAATACAATCTGAGAGTGAAATGATCAAAGTAGCTGCAAACCTCGGCAATGTCATGCTCAATGAAATAACAGAAAACTATGTCATCTATTTAGAAGGTGATCTGGGGGCTGGTAAAACGACATTTGTTAAAGGCTTTATGAGAGGAATGCGCTTCCATGAGGTTGTCAATAGTCCTACATTTAGCTTGATAGAACGAATTGAGCTACTCAATCACTATGTCTTTCATGTCGATTTGTATCGCATCAATAATCAGACAGAACTATTCGAGTTAGATCTTCATGAAGAGTCCTATTTAGATAAACCCGCGATTCACTTAATTGAATGGCCACAAAAAGGGGAAGATGTAATTCTGTCGCCAGATTTAAAAATTACATTCAAGACACTCGAGAATCCAAACCAGAGGGAGATCTTTTTTGAAGATTTTTCGTCTAAATTGGGAAATAATTAATTCACAGTATAATTATTCGATTCGATTTAGATGCTAATTTTCTCAAATAAACCGACTTCAATTTTAATCATCGCAATGATGATTTTTTCTTTTGCCAATGCGGCTGAATCAAAGTCGGTTTTGAAAGATGTGAGAATCAGTCAATCCGATAACGAAACAAGACTGGTTTTAGACTTAACTGAGAAAGTCAAATATAAACTCTTTACACTCAATCGGCCAGACAGAATAGTCATTGATCTTTATGAAACAGATTTACAAAAAGGGCTTAAGACGAAAATTAAAAAATCTGGATTGATAAATGAGATTCGTATTGCGAGAAATAACTCCAGAAGAATCAGAATGGTGATAGAAACCAGTGAGATTCTTTTTTATCAGTTGAGCGCCATTCCAAAGAATCCAAATCCCAATCACCGCCTAGTCATAGATTTAAAAAGAGCTTTTGAAGGAAGTCAGAAGCTTGCTGCTTCATCTGTCAATAGAAAGAAGTTTGTTGTTGCCATTGATCCTGGACATGGCGGTAAAGACCCGGGTGCTCAAGGAAGTCAGGTTATTGAAAAAGAAATTACAGAGAATTTAGAAAGAAATTAAAGAAATTAATTGATCAAGAGAAGACAATGAGTGCCTTCTTAATCAGAGACAATGATTCATTTCCCTGTCCAGGCAATCGAAGCAATTGTCGACAACAAGAGTCTTTGTCAGAGAGAATCACAAGGGCAAAAAAGGGTGGAGCGGATTTATTAATTTCCATTCATGCCGATGCGTTTTCAGATCGATCAGTCAGGGGAGCAACTCTATACGCTTTATCTGATTCTAGGAAAATCAGAAGAGGCAGCGACTACAAGGTGATGTATCGACCAAAAACAAAAAACAATGTGAAACTCAAATCCTCTTCTTCTAAAAAATCATTGAGTCGAATTACTGGCGATGATATTGATGCTCAAGATCAAAGTATTGAGATTGGAAAACATATTTTAAAAGAGATGAAAAAAGATGTAAGGATTCGAAAGAAAACACCCCGAGAAGCTGAATTTGCGGTCTTAAAATCTACCTCAATTGCTTCTGTCTTAATTGAGACCAGCTATCTTTCGAATAAGGATGATGAAAAATTTCTGATCAATCCACGAAATCAAGACAAAATTGTTGAGGCAATTGTGAGAGGTCTAAAGAGCTATAGTGCGAGCACAAGAAAGGAGCTTGGTAAAAGATGAAAATAGATATCATTTTAGAACCTGACCTCACTCCAGAGGAAATTTGCGACCTTGGGCTCATTGCCGAAAGCTATGGCATAGATTCGATTTGGACATCAAATTACTTTTCTCATTGGGACCCTTTCATCAGTTTGTCCCAGCTCGCAAACCAAAGCAGCCAGATCAAGCTTGGAGTTCTAGCTGTCAGCCCATTTGAAATGCACCCTCTTAAAATCGCAAACTCATTATTAACATTAAATGAGGTCAGCCATGGAAGGGCACAGGTTGCAGTTGGTGCCGGTGAAGGAAATTTAACAGCGATGAATCTGGATACCCCCAAGAAGATTGTACTTGCAGTCAGAGAAGCATTGGAGATCATTATTAAGGCTTGCTCAGATGATCTAAAAGAGGGATACAGTGGAGAAATATTCAGTGTGTCTCTGCCTTGTGATTATGGATGGGCCAAACATGATAAGCCAGTTGTTTATGGCACAGCCTATAGACATATGATGATGAGAATGGAGGGCAGGGTAGCTGATGGCGTCTATATTGGTGCAACACCACCCGAAGTTCTAGAAGAAGCCATTGTTAATATAAATAAAGGGAAGAAAAAAAGACTGGAGAGCAATGACGAAATATTTATCAATTCTTTTTGGGCATGGCACATTAAGAGTAATCGAGAGGAAGCATTCAAAGAATCAAGAAGGGAGCTCGCATGGAGGGCCAGAAAATTAGAGAAGTCGTTATTGCAGCATTACTTCACTGATGATGTATGCGATGAAATAACAAATAACTTCGAATCTTTTGTTGATGCGTATTTTGATCGTTCTGGAGATATAAGAGATGTCGACTTAGAGATTGCTAACAAGTTATGCAAAGTTTTTACTTCTACCGGGGATCTATCTGATCTCGAATCAGAAATTAAGAGGTTCAAGGAATTTGAAACGATGGGCCAGACTCACTTATCACTTCGTTTGCATGATAATCCTAAAGACGCCTTGGATATCATTGGCAAAGAGGTCATGCCTCACTTTAAGTGAAAATATTTTGAGATCAAAAAAAGTCATCATACTCAGAGGCCCCACTGCGTCAGGAAAAACAGACCTCTCTTTAGAATTAGCTGAAAAGTTTCCTATAGATCTCATCAGCGTTGATTCAGTGATGGTATACAAAGGACTCAACATTGGATCTGCAAAACCATCCAAGCAGATCTTAAAAAGCTACCCCCATCATTTGATAGACATTTGTGAGCCAAATGAAAAATATTCAGCGGGTCGTTTTATCGTTGATGCTCAGAAAATCATTAGAGACATTCAATCAAATGATCGTATTCCTCTATTGGTCGGTGGAACAATGATGTATTACAAAGTTCTTCAAGATGGTATGAGTCAGTTGCCAGCTGCTAATGAGGAGGTCAGAACTCAAATCGACCTAAAGGCTGAAAAAATTGGTTGGCCAGAGATGCATGCTGAACTCAGGAAAGTTGACCCTGAGTCAGCAAAAGAGATAAAGCCCAATGATAAACAGAGAATACAGCGTGCGATTGAAGTTTATATGATTACAGGTCTAGCGATGTCTGAGCTGAAAAGAGAAGGTGAGAGCAATAATAAATTTGATTATTTAAGCATCAGCCTATTGCCAAACGATAGGGAAGCACTGTATGAAAATATCAATAATCGATTCGACTCAATGATTAAAGAGGGATTACTCGATGAAGTTTCAACCCTGCTGCATAAAGAACGAGTGTCAAATGAAAGTCATTCAATGCGATCGATAGGCTATCGTGAAATGCTTGAATACATTCGCGGGGAAAAGACGCTAGAAGTTGCGATAGATACTGCAAAATTATCGAGTCGCAGATATGCGAAAAGGCAAATTACTTGGTTGAGATCATTTGATGATCAATATAAGCTTGAGCCAATGGGAACAGACAATATCAAAACCATTGAAGAAATCCTAAATAATCATTTTGAAGCATTAGATTGATTAATCATAAAAATCCAAAAATTAGAACCCATCTGGTTATTGTTAATGGGCCCGATAGTTCTTTTGCAAATGACAATGAGGAATTTATATCATTGGTGCTGTCTACTGGATCAGTTATTTCTGGCATCACTTATATCAACGTAAGAACATATAATCGAAACACCATGATTGGGAAAGGCAAGATTGATGATCTAAAAACAAAAATATCCGAAGAAGAATTTGACCTATTGGTCTTTAGCCATGATCTGATTGCATCTCAAGAAAGAAATCTTGAAAAGATTCTCAAGTGTCCCGTGATTGATAGGACTCGTTTGATACTGGATATCTTCGCAAAGAGAGCAAAAAGCTCAGCAGGTAAATTACAAGTTGAGTTGGCGCAACTGAATCATTTATCAACTCGATTGGTCAGAGGCTGGACTCACTTAGAAAGACAGAAAGGGGGTATTGGCCTGAGAGGCCCAGGGGAGAAACAACTTGAAACCGACCGAAGGCTTTTAGGAGTTCGGATTAAATCCATAAAGTCCAGGCTTAAAAAGATTGAAGTTCAAAGGTCTGTTAATAGAAAATCAAGGATCAAATCAGCTAAAACAGTCGCACTTGTTGGGTATACAAATGCTGGTAAGTCAACACTATTTAATGCCCTAACTTCATCTGAAACATATGCTGCAGATCAAATGTTTGCAACATTGGATCCTTTGTTTAGGCCCTTGAAGTTATCAAGTAAGGATGAAGTAATAATGAGTGATACCGTTGGTTTTATAAGAGAATTACCAGAAACTCTGGTTCAGGCATTCTTATCAACTTTAGAAGAACTGTGTTCAGCAGATTTGATACTTCATGTATTGGATGTGAGTAATCGAAACCTTTATGAAAACAAACACTCTGTGGAAAAAGTTTTAAAACAAATCAATGCTCATAATGTGCCTGTAATCAACGTCTGCAATAAGATTGATCTCATTAGAAATCAATCAGAAATATTCTCCATTAAAGATGGGGTACAGGTTTCTGCTCAAAATGGTCTTGGATTAGATGAATTGATAGCAAAAATCTCCAATATGTTGGAGCCAAGGAGAACACTCAGGAGAATAAGATTGGAATTAGGGCAATCAAGGGTTCGTTCAGAGATTTATCAGCTATCCAAGGTTATTGAAGAGAAAGTCAATAATGACAGTGAAATTGAGATACTCTGTGAAATTGATGACATTAGTTATGAGAGACTTAAAAAAAATGAAAAAATTGAAGCCATACAGAGTAAAATAGCGAATCATTGATTAAATTGGAGTTAAATAAACAATGACAAATAATGGAAAATCACCTTGGGATCCAAAAGATCAGCCTCCTGATCTTGATCAGATTGTTGAGGAATGGCAAAAAAGGTTTAATACACTTTTTGGTGGATCATCAAGCGGAAGCACACAAAAGAAAGGGCCACCAGCAACCTTACTCATCGTATTAGGCTTATTTTTATGGATACTTACTGGACTATATCAGATCGATGATTCTGAGAGAGGAGTTGTTTTGAGATTTGGTGAATATAATCAGACAACTACGCCTGGACTTCGTTGGCATATTCCATGGCCGATTGAGTCTGTAGAAATAGTCAATGTCAATGTAGTTAATCGTTTCAAACAGCAGACAACAATGCTCACTTCAGATGAAAATATCATTGTTGTTGACCTCGTTGTTCAATATCGAAAAACAAACCCTGTCGATTATCTATTTAATGTTAGAGACCCAGAAGAGACTCTCAGTGAAGTCAGCGAAAGTGCGATCAGGGAAGTTGCTGGTAAAACAGACCTTGATTTCATCCTCACCGAAGGGCGTTCCTCAATTGCAATTCAAACACAATCAGTGATTCAAAATACTTTAGATGAGTATGGTACTGGGATCTCTGTCACCCAAGTTGCATTACAAGATGCAAACTTTCCAGTCCAAGTCGAAGACGCGGTTCAAGACGCAATCAAGGCTAGAGAGGATAAAGAAAGATATGCATTTGAAGCTGAGGCGTATGCGAATGATATCGTTCCAAAGGCGAGAGGTGATGCAGCTCAAATGATTCAAGAAGCTGAAGGCTATAAAGCGAAAGTTATAGCTGACTCTGAAGGTGAGGCTGAGCGATTTAGCAAGCTGCTGGTCGAGTATCAAAAAGCACCAGAGGTCACTAGAGAGAGGCTTTATATTGACGCCATTGAGAGTGTCTATGGAAATTCAAATAAGGTACTAATGGATTCTGATGGCAGTGGGAACCTAATGTATCTACCTATAGATAAGCTACTACAGCAGAACTCCTCTAGAAAAGACAGTTCTGTTAATACCGATACTCAATCTAATCGGGATAATCCAACAACCACTACTCAAGATCCTAGAATGAGGAGGGTGAGATAATGAAGAATTTATTTATATTTATACTTGTAGCTGTATTTGTGGTCATCTCAAACAGTGTATTCACTGTTGATGAGAGAGAATATGCTCTGAAATTTAGATTTGGAGAAATTATTAAATCTGATGCAGCATATAATAATTTCATATTTATTTGATCATTAATTTTACCAAGGTTAATAAACTTTTTTTTTACGTTAAACTTCTTTAAATAATTATCTAATTTATTTGAATTATTTTCACCAAAAATAACAAATTC
>JAPOHS010000035.1 GCA_029979325.1 Pseudomonadota bacterium
GGACTAACCTTTGGTGGTCGTCAAACTAAGGATGAAAGAACAGTCAATGTTGAACAATTTCTTGATTTGGCAGGAGTACCCTGGGAAGCAAGAACAAGGGATAATTTCATGGATCGAAGCGGTTGGATTTCAACAGCTTTGATTGGTGCTCCGTTTGATAATGCGACTCTTGAATCATTGGGAACAAAAACCTCACTTGAAGCCAACGAGTTCACCAAAAGGATAGTGGTTGATTATCAATACAGTGATGATGTGATGTTCTACGCAAGTGTTGGTGATAGCTTCAAAGGTGGTGGCTGGGCCTCTCGTGTAACTTCTGCAGCAGACTTTAAAGATCTACGACCAGAGTTTGTAGATAATGTTGAGTTTGGTATGAAAAGTGAGTGGATGGAGGACAGACTTAGACTCAACGTCACTTACTTTGATGCAGAGTACACAGACCTTCAAATCACAGCAATTGATCAAACAACAGGTGCTTTCGTTTACTCTAACAAAGCAGATGCTGAGGTCAGTGGTATAGAAGCCGAATTACTCTATGTTGCAAGTGACAGTATGACTATTTTTGCAAACATAGGAACATTGGATGGCAATTATACTGAGCTGAGAGCAGGTGCTGAGGGTATTGCTGATAAAGAACTCAAGAGAACACCGGATACTTCATATCGATTTGGCATACTTTATGATCACGATATGGATGGCGGTCAATTGAGTCTCTCAGCAGTCCTAAACAGAACTGATGATTATTTCAGTAATCAGAACAATACTCCAAATGGTTTCAGACCAGGTGTCAGTAAAATTGACATGTCTGTGACATATCGTCCATTGGACGGTAATTGGAGGTTGATTGCAGGATGCAGCAACTGTTCTGATAAACAAACTGTTGGATCTACTCTCGATTTTGGAACACTTGGATTTGTAACACAATTCCAAGAATTACCAAGACTGTGGAGAGTTTCCTACAGGTATGATTTCTAAATGATGTCAAAATAATCTAAAGGCCGACAATTCTTGTTGTCGGCCTTTTTGTTTAAAAATATGGTTTACAATCGTTTATTGAAAATAATGGAAAGAGGAGGATTCCTTTTCTTTTGGGCTTTTAAGCCTTTATTTTATTTTGCAAATTTTCTAAAGAAGAGACTTGGCGATTAGATCCGATTACTAAGAATAATCCTTAAGCATTTTTTTAAGCTCTAATGAATGCTGTTCTTCTTGACCGATTTTATTCCTAGCAAACTCTTCCAAGAAGACTGATTTATTCTCAACCTCTTTAAGGAGCTCATTGTATAAACTCAAAGCATGGAGTTCATGCTCAAGACTCTCTTGAAGTATGTCTTTAATCGAGTGTTGATGTGTTTCCTCAATTTCAGCAATTTTTTGACTGGGATGCCCTTCAAGGCCACTTAATAACTCTCCTGCTTCCTGAGCATGAACCAGTGATTCATTGGCCTGTGCTTGAAGAAATTCAACAATTGGAATGCGGTAAGGTCCGCTGACCATCATGGCTGAATGTGTGTATCTGACAACTCCCGCCAATTCATATTTCATTATGTTGTCAAGAATCTGACAGGTTTTTTTAATATCTAGCTCTTCCATTACTCTTAACCTTATTGTGTTTACAGATTAAGATTCTATAGTGGATTTAAAGTAATTCAAGTTTCCATATAGTGGTGTAGACTCACGTTTGACGAGGAATACTGGGATTTGATCTAAAAAATCAGCATGAATTTGCTTCCTCTGACCAATGAATTGCTGTGTAAAGATTTGGTCATCAATGAAAGGCTCTAAACCTCTCATAAATGAACCGACCAGGAAAATTCCACCATGACAATTGTACGAGAGTGCTGATTCTGATGACAGAACTGCAAAACATTGAATATACTTTTGGATCAGATCTTCACAAATCTCATCACCATTTACAGCTCTACTTAAAATTTCCTCAGGAGAAATCTCCTCATTCAGAAACTCCTGTGCAACCCTTGTGATACCAGGACCTGATAAAACATCCTCAAGAATTTCAAATTTTGAAGTATCTTTGATTCCAAATATCTGAAGATAGTGATTCACAGATGTTTGAGTATTTCCAAGTTCTGTGGGATTAACATGCTCAAGATTTCTAATTCTGGTGTACAAAGCTGCACCCAACCCAGTACCTGGTCCAATCACAAACTTAGGTATGTCATTCAACCCCACAAAAGAACCTTTTTTAAGCACGCGAAGGTCTTCTTTCTGTAAGCTCGATATCGAATATGCAATCGCTTCCCAATCATTGAGCAAGTGACAACTATCCAAACCATATTTTTCTTTTACTTCAGAAGAAATAATTTTCCAATTTCTATTGGTCATTGTGATTGAATCACCATTCTTTGGTCCAGCGACAGAAACAACTAAATCTTTTGTATTGGGATACATATCAATGAGCTCACCCAAAATCTTATAGAACTCATTTATGCAGTCTAACTTGATTTTCTGCACATCACTCAGTTCATTATCCTCAGGATTGCCAAATGCTGCCCTGAGGTTGGTTCCCCCAAGATCAATGACTAGGATTTTTCTACCACCATGTTGCATAGAAAATTCCTAAAATAATTATTATGACCAATGAGGAAACATTGAAAAATGAGGATGTAGAAAAAGAAATATCGCTCAAATTAGTCGCTCTCTCATTGTCCTTATATCCTTGAAGATAAGCGATGATATAAGCCATTACTCCTGAGGATATAAAGACGATTCCAGCACGATCGATAAAAGGTATTGATGGATAGAAATACCAGATAAAGAGCGATAAGACGAGTGACATTATTGCTGCAAAAAGAACAGAGAGAGTGGTCGCTTTTTTGGAGAAAAGTGCCAGTAAGAAAATAACAACAATTCCTGGCGTGAAGAACAGTGTAAATTCCTGAATAAACTGAAACGCTGAGTCAAAACTCTCAAGAAGTGGTCTTGAGACAATAACGGCAATGACAAGTGCAGTTAAGCTTGTGATTCTCCCAATATTCACCAATGCGTGATCATTTTCATCAGTTCCAGACTTTAGGCTTTTGTAGATATCCATTGTGAATATCGTGCTAATACTATTGATCATTGAGCTTAATGAAGAAACAATTGCAGCAATCAATGCAGCCACAGTGAGTCCAAATAATCCTGCAGGCAATAACTCCATCATCGCTGGATATACAGAGGCTGAATTTTCTATATCTGGCCTGAGCATCACAGCTGCAAGTCCAGGCAGAACCACAACTGCTGGCATCAGGAGTTTAAGGAATGCTGCAAATATAATTCCCTTCTGAGCTTCATCTAGACTCTTTGCAGCAAATGCTCTTTGGGTAATATATTGATTGAAACCCCAGTAACCAAAGTGAGCGATCCATAAGCCTCCAATGAGCACTGACAAGCCAGGAAGCTTATCGTAGAATGGATGCCCTTCTTCAAAGATCATGTCGAACTTATCAGGTATCTCATTCCATAAAGTAACGAATCCAGAAACGACACCTGTTCCACCAGAAATTTCATTGAGAGCGATATAACTGACTGCCAATCCACCAAAAACCAACAAAACGACTTGGATAATGTCAGTGAATGCAACGGCTTTTAATCCTCCATACAGAGAATATGCTACTGAAAGGGAAGCAAGAAAAAGCATGCCATAGAACATATCTATTTCAGCCAGAGCATTCAGTGCTGTTGCACCCAAATACAAGATTGAAGTTAAGTTAACAAAAACATAGACAGCCAACCAAAAAATAGCGAGCACAACTTTAACTCTGGAGTCAAAACGTTTCTCTAAAAACTGTGGCATTGTATAGATCTTCTCTCTCAAAAATATTGGCAAGAAATATTTGGCCATGACGATCAGAGCTATTGCTGCAGTCCACTCATATGTTGCAATCGCAAGACCAATGACATAACCGTCTCCTGACATAGCTATGATCTGCTCAGCTGAAATATTTGCAGCAATAAGCGATGCTCCAATTGCCCACCATGGAAGAGATCTGCTTGCTAAGAAATAATCTTCAGTGGTTTTCTTTCGATTGCTTTTTTCTCTAGAGACCCATGTCGCAATAAAAACAATGCCTATACAGTATGCGATTACTATGGCTATATCTAATGTTGTGAATTTCATATCTCTTCTCTTTAATTCTTGTTATTAGGGCAAATCATTAATGATGTTCCCCCTGTTCCACCAATCAGTTTTATTTCTCCGACTTCAAACTCCCATTTTCCATTTGATTTGATCTGAACTGGTTCATTGATATTGTTCAATTGGAGTCCATTTTGACCCATACATGTGATATCAACTCCTATATTCATCCACTGGTTTTTATTCATGGACCCTTCGATTTCAAAAGATGAACCACACCCTTCTCCACACAAGGTCGAAACAATTAATGGATCAATCATATCTGCCTGAAGAATTTTAATATTCATTGTCAAAATACCTGATTGACTTGCTTCTTCAGACCAGTTCATTGGTTTTGTGGAGCTGACCTTCCAGAATGAATCGTCATTTCCAGAAAACATAATTCGATAGGCGTCTTCTTGCACAAATCGATTGATCATTTCCGCTGATACAGACTCATTAGTTGTAGCTACAAACTTGGATTTCATTTCTAAGGTTTCATCTGTGTTACCTAAAATTACTTGGAATGCATTACGTGGCCATCCATTAAGTATAGGAGCATTGAAATCGCTCTCCTCTGTGAGGTTGATACTCTCCTCCAACTGCTCAATTGTAATGTCATCTTTATAAGTGAGACCATAACCGATTGGGAAGAGTGGATCATAGATTTCATCATCATAGTTCAGTGTTGCTTGATCTGACCTCTTTGGCCAAGAGAATGTCAGACTTCCTACGAAGTCATATTCATTTTCTATGATCATATCTGAAATCCCGCCCCCTTCAGTACCTGGTAACCATGCTGCAACAAAAGCGTCTGATAAGTTAATTTCTCTATTCATCCAGAGAGGTCGCCCAGAGAGAAAAATTGTGACTACAGGTATTTCATCTTCCTTTAAAGCTACAAGCCAGTCCAGGTGGTTCTCGCTTGAGTTATACACTAAGTCCTGAAGTGTGCCTTGATACTCTGCATATGGATCCTCTGCAATCACCAAAATTGCAACATCAGGTTTGAGGTCTCCATATTCTAGATTCTCAGAGAATGTGACTGATCCTTGAAAATCTTCGAATTCATTTTCAATTGCAGCTAAGATTGTTGTGGATCCAGGAAAATCAGAGTTTTCATTTTCATTGCCTTGCCATGTCATTGACCATCCACCTGTTTGATATTTGATTTCTTTTGCTGCTTGACCAAGAACCAGAACATTGGATGATCGATCGATGGGAAGCACTGATTGATTATTTTTCAAAAGAACGAGTGACTCTCTTACAGCTTGCCTTGATATAGAGCGATGCTCATCTGCTCCCAATATATCTGATTGTAAGGCATACTTTCTCTCGCTTGGTTTCACGGCATCGAGTATTCCCGCTCTGGCTTTGACTCTGAGTATTCTTCTGACAGCATCATCGATTCTGTCTATAGAAATTTCACCAGTTTGAACTTGACTGATGGTATTGAAATAAAGGTCTTGCCATGCTTCTGTAACCATAAACATATCAACACCTGCATTAATGGATTGGGGACAGCTGCTGACAGAACATCCCTGCACTTCCATATGTCCGTTATAATCTCCAACAACAAACCCATCAAATCCCATATCTTCTTTGAGGACGTCTGTTAATAAATACTTGTGTCCATGCAACTTGACCCCATTCCATGAATTAAATGAAGCCATGACAACCTGTGCATCATTTTTGATCGCCTCAGTATATGCCGAGCCATGAATTCTTAATAGAGTCTCCTCATCCATGATGGCATTTCCTTTATCCACTCCTCTGGATGTACCTCCATCACCAATGAAATGCTTCACTGTTGAGAGAATATGATCCTCTCCTAGTAAGTTCTGATCCTCTCCTTGAATCCCTTCCATCATGGCATTACCCATTATGGAGACCCATTCTGGATCCTCTGAAAAACCTTCATAAGTTCTACCCCAGCGATCGTCTCTGGGAACGGACAATGCTGGAGCGAATGTCAGATCCAATCCAGTGAGAAGCACTTGCTTTGCTGTGACTCTACCAATTTCTTTGATTAATTCAGGATTGCGTGTCGCACCAAGACCAATGTTATGTGGGAAAAGGGTCGCGCCTTTGAGATTATTATGCCCATGAACTGCATCTGTGCCCCAGATTATTGGTATTCTTGCTGTATCTCCGTTCTTAATTGAAGCCAGAAAGTATTCATCGGCAAGCTTAACCCAGTCTTCAACTATATGATCTTTCTTCTTATATGGAAAACTTCCTCCCCCATTTAAAATGGCTCCAATTTTGAATTTTTCAACTTCCTCTGGTGTGATTGAGCCTATCTCTACCATGAACATTTGAGCTACTTTTTCTTCAATCGTCATGGATTCAATCAAATCAGCAACTCTCTCTTCTGTGAGTTCAGTTGCAGAATTGATCTCTGAAAAACCTAAGAAAGCGAAAAGAAGAATGGAGAAAATAATTCTCATTGTGCAGCGCCCATTGATTATTGTTTTAATACACCGGGAAAGGGGAACCATTCCCGGTGTATATAGGTTACTTAGAAATTACTTCTAAAACCAAGTTTAAAGATAGGGCCATGATCTTGAGATAAGAAGAGCATCTCTTTATGTCTGGCATATAATCTTGTTGGCTCATCAGTGATATTCATTGCATCAAAGAATAAAGTGGTGCTGTCATTCATTCGATACTGATAAGTGAAGTCAACCTGATTCCTTTCTTCAACATATAGAGGTTGATCATAATTTCCGAAACCAGCAATTGTTTCGCCTCTTCTGTTGATGGCAATTCTTGCAGTGTGAACATCGTCCTCATAGAAAAATGATAGATTACCAGCATCACCCAAGCCTGGAAGAATAAACTGCTCTCCGATTGCATTGCGATCAACTTTCACATCTCCACCACTGATGAATGTCGCATTGAATTGCATTCCATATGGCGTACCTTCAAAGAAATGCTGTAAGGCTACTTCATAACCATTCACGCTTCCTTTTTCTTTATTATAAGGACCTGTGATGTTGAATGATGCCAATGGATCACCTGGTTGACCATCGATATAGCCAGGCTCACATCTCCACCAACCATCATAATCACATTGCCCATATGGGAAGCCGTTTGAAACATCTGTACCTCTTGTCATTGCCAATGCGACCCAACCCATGTGATGAAACTGGTTCATCCAACCTTGTGCCCATAATGCTTGTTGAGATACACAATGGTTTGATCCCCATTCTCCTGGAAATCCAGTATCAGGGCGTCCTGCTTCAACCCATTCTGTTACACACTGAATAGCATATTGGCCTATGTCAGACTGAGTAGGATCAGTCAAGCCAGCAATGTTTCCTTGTGTTTGACGGGTTCCAATAAAGTCCTTGATCTCTTTTCTGAAAATATTGATTGCGAAGTAACTGCCCTCTGCATAGTAATTTTCAAAACTGAAATCAATATTGGTTGACAACAATGGGTCCAAATCTGGATTACCACCAAATGCTGTCGCCTGAAGGAATGCTGTATTACCAAACGTATATAGCGATTTTAGATCCTGTAGGCTTGGTCTGGCCATCGATTGTCCTACAGAGAATCGGGCTACTCTATTTTCATCCAATCCAAGCGCCATAGAAATGCTTGGAAGGATTACATCGTGCTTTCCGCTTCTGGGTATATCACCTGATTCTCCAGTCACTACTTGAAGACCATTAATCATATCCCATCTAAGGACTTCAGGAGATCCATAAATACTTGTAGACACTGTTTCAGCATCCTCATATCTCAAACCCACAATGACATTCAGAGGCATAGCATTGATTTCGCTCTCAATGTTCAATTGTATAAATGCGGTATTGAGTTCTTCAGTCACAGTTTCTCTGGTGTCAACATCTCCAGCATTAAATGTTCCGGCATTTGCTATGAAAGCCGCTACAGCAGCATCTGTGTTAATTTGGAAGTAATAGTCTGTTCCAAAATTGGTGTTGAATGAGTCCATGAAACCTGACATAGAAGTTCTGGTAAAAATAGAATCATCAAATTCAGCTGCAGTTGGATTGATTGCTGCGTATGTATTTTCATTTCTTGTATCTGTGAATACGTTATCCAAGCTAGACAAACCAAAATCAACTGACTTGAATACTGAAAAATTCGGATTGACCCACGACCCAGTGATTCTGAATTGCTCGATTTCATTTTCCTTTTCAGCATCTCTGAACAATAAGTTTGTTGCCAAATAGTTCGCAGCTGTGAATTCGGTATCATATGCAAAAGTAGCAATGCCATTGGCTCCACCATTTGTATGGGTTACTGTGCCTTGAATATCGGTAGTAAAGCCCATTTCATTTGGCAACTCCGTTCCACTCCTTTCAGCAGATGAATCATGATAATCAAATGCCAGCATGAGCGAGTCACTAACCTCCCACTCAATATTCATTCCGACAGACATATTGTCACCATCTGTGTCTCCCCAAATCAATTGGTGATCATATGCACGGTTTGCGACGACTACATCGGTGTAGACACCTCTTTCATTAATGGTTGCAGATTGAGTATCCCAACCCCCTAACCATGAACCAAACATTTGTCCCACTGAACTGAATTCAACTCCAGAGTAAGTCACATCAAATGTTGAGGTGACGGTATCACTCAATTTGAATTGGAGCGTTGCCTGAGCATTCTTTCTTGTTCGATCATTGTCTTTGATCTGATAGGCAGTTGGTTCTTGATAGAAATTTAAACCATCTGATCTTTGATTGTTATCGGTTATACCAGGAAGGTCTGGAGTAACCCTAAAGTAGCCTTCGGACTCTGCCATCAACTGAGGAACAAGCCAATTACTCTCTCTTGTGCCCTCTTCTCTATTCTCTCTTTCTTGATATGAACCTGAAAATGAGAAGCCCCAATTTCCTTTGTTCGTAGCATATAGCGCAGACATTTCAATTGGGTTTCCAGAATCTACAGCAGTTGTATCATTGACATAACCAACACTGATTGATCTGCTGGTTCCATTGACTCTTAGTGGTTTGGTCGTAACCATATTTATGGTTGAACCAATACCGCCAGATGGGAGAGTATTGTTGGTTGCCTTAAAGACTTCTACAGCCGCAATACCAGGTGATGCAATGTCACCAAAGTTAAAGGATCGTCCACCACCCCACTGTCCAGGGACAGTAGGCATTTGACGCCCATTGAGGGTAACTAAGTTAAATTCCGGTCCAAAACCTCTGACCGCGACTCTTTCACCTTCAACGTTACTCCTATCGATACCAATACCAACAACTCTTGCAAGTGATTCAGCCAAATTTCCATCAGGAAATTTACCAAAATCTTCTGCGGTGATTGCTTCCATTACACCAACGTTGCTTCTTTTTATATCGATGGCATTGATCAAACTTGATTTGATACCCGTTACAGTTACTTCCTCAAGATAAGTTTCGGAGTCATTTGCTGTCTCCTGCTGCTGTTCTTGAGCAATTAGAGAGCTCATTGGTAGCATGCAAAGAGCTAAAGTTATTATTTTTTTCATTCCCCCCTCCTGGGCTAAATAAAGACGAAAATGTCCTAGTTATAAAAAAAATTTCATAATTTATATCACACTTAAAATAAATATGACAGCGCTGTCATATTTATTTATAAAAAATTATAATCTAAATGTTTGAGATAGAATCTCGGATTATTAACTTCGATTGTGGTTTTTGATTCTCAAAAAAATCAAATCCTTCCAATTGTGCAATCAGCTTTTTAGCAGCAAGTTCGCCCATTTTCTCGAGTGGCTGACGGATAGTACTTAAAGGTGGATTTAGCATTTGTGATACTGGTGTATCATCAAAACCAGCAATTGAGAAATCCTTTGGAACTTCATAACCACTATCAATGATTACTTTCATCACCCCGCTTGCCATTTCGTCATTTGCAGCAAATATTGCGCTGGGCTTGTTCTTCATTTTCATAATCTCTCTTCCACAGTCCATTCCAGATTCAAAAGAGTTATAGCCCTGAAAGATATGATTATTATTAACTTTAACCTTTGCATCTTTCATGGCATCAAGATAACCCTGTGTTCTTCTTTTCAATGCCTTATGTCCTGGATGACCTTTGATCAATGCAATTTTTTTATGCCCTTTGGATATGATATGACCAACCATTTCTTTTGATGACTCATAATCATTGGTGATGATGGAGTCAGATCTAATCTTATCGCTTCCAGGTGAGATCAAAGTAAAAGGCATTCCAGTATTAGAAACCATTCTGAGTAATTCTTTTGAGTCAGACAAAGGCGGTGTCAAAATCATCCCCTTTAAACGTGTCTTTTCAATCAAACCCTGCATCACAGATGTGAGATCTCTCTTTTCAAATTTACAGGGGTGTATGATCACTGCATACTCCATCTTATGACAGTAATTTAAAACACCATCCATGATTTGACTGATATAAACTGGGTTTGGGTTGTCATAGATCAGACCAATTATTCTGGTTCGACCACCGGCCAGACTCTGAGCAAAAACATTCGGCTTATAGTCAAGGGAATCGATCGCCTCTCTGACTTTTTTAGCAGTATTTTCTCTCACGCCTTTTTCATTATTGATAACACGAGAGACCGTCTTTGTTGAGACGCCTGCCTTTTTGGCAACTTCTGCTATGGTGACATGCTTATCTTTCAAAATTAAACCTCAGTTATGATTTTGCTAAATAAATTAACACTAATCTAACCAAGGTGGAAATTTCACATGTTTTTGAGACCCAATAAAGAAGTAAGAGCTTTGTCCTACTCCATGTTATAACCTCTTTCTCCATGGCTTATTAAATCAAGACCTTGAGATTCTGTTTCATCATCAACCCTCAAGCCAGTGATCAAAGATATGAATTTAAGAATGATCCATGTGAATACTGCAGTCCATACAAAGATAAGCGCAATCCCAATTAATTGAATGGAGAGCTGACTCAATGCACCTGATTCTGAAATTCCTGATGCGCCAGCTCCCAGAAAGCCCTCTGGATTTCCC
>JAPOHS010000036.1 GCA_029979325.1 Pseudomonadota bacterium
GGTATGAGCAATGGTGAGAGTACCACTGAGTTCTACATCGATAACGTCACTGACGAAAGAGGTGAAATCAGTAATACCTTCGTATTTGATAGACAGCGTGTGGCATATATCAGGCCAATGACAATGGGTATCAGATACAAAAGGAACTTTTAGTTTTTAACATAAGCTAAAATTTTAGAAAGGGAGCTTAGGCTCCCTTTTTAATTGGAACATTGACTCAGAAAAAATGGCACTAGATGTATCAAAAGCAACCAGAGCAGTAAGAGAAGCTAAATTTGTAGAAGCGCTTCGATTACTGAAGTCAAATCTTGCAGAAGATCCAAACCATATTGATAGCCTATATTTGTCTGCGGTGAGTTCGAGGTATTTGAAAAACTTCGATGATTCAAAAAAATTCATTGAGAGATTGCTTACCAATGCACCGGATATGGGAAGGGCATACCAAGAGCTTGGTCATTTGAATAGAGATGCAGGTGATGAAGAAAATGCAATTAGATATTACAGGCAAGCATGTGAATTAAACCCTGCTTTACCGGCATCTTGGAAGGCTTTGTATTCTTATTTCAAAAAGAATGACAATAAACCTGCTGCTGATCATGCATACATGCAAATGAATACATTGGAGACCATGCCAAACACTTTGCTCTTTATAAGTCAGATTCTCAACGAAGGAAAGTTGGGCATTGCAGAAGAAAAATGCAGAGAATTTGTTAAGCAAAACCCCACGAATACGTATGCAATGTCATTGTTGTCAGACATCGCCGATAGATTGGGTTATTTTGATGATGCTGAATTTCTGCTTGAAAGCGCGGTTAAATTTGACCCCGATGATGGGGAGCTGAGAATGAAATATGCAATGATTCTTAGAAAGAAACAGAAATTCGCAAAGACCATGGAGCAGGTCAATATACTTTGCGATCAATTCCCAGAAAATCTCTCATATCAAGCTCAGAAAGCGAGTGAGATTATGCAAAACGGTGATCACAAAGGGGCAATTGATCTATTCGATGAAATCCTTCATAAGAATCCTTATAACTTCAGTATTCTCACATCCAAGGGTCATGCACAAAAAACATTGGGAGAAACAGAGCGAGCAATAAAGAGTTACCAAACTGCATATCAAGTCAAGCAAGATCATGGCGAAGCTTTTTTCTCACTGGCAAACTTAAAAACATATGCATTCAGTGAGAATGAATTGAACATCATGAGGGAACAGCTCAAAAGAGTTGATCTAACGCTTCGAGACAAAGCTTATTTTCACTTTGCATTGGCTCAAGGGTGTGAAGCCATCGGTGAATATGATGAAGCTTTTTTCCATCTTGATTCAGGCAATAAGATTAAGAACAAGCAAAGCAAATATTCCATTGAGAGAATGGATAAAGAGTTACAGGCACAAATTGATGTATGTGATGAGTCATTTTTTGAGAGTCACGGCAATGGCGGATATGAGACTGAAGATCCAATTTTCATTCTGGGACTGCCCAGAGCGGGCTCGACCTTGATCGAACAAATATTGGCCTCGCATTCAATGATTGATGGAACCCTTGAGTTACCGAATATTCTATCCATGGCACAAAGTCTGAGAGGAGATGATATATATGGCAAGGAAGGAAATTACCCAAAAAGCATGGAGCATTTATCACCAGAGAAAAGAGTAGAGATGGGAAGAAAGTTTATTGATGATACAAAAATGCATCGAAAGGAAGCACCAAGATTTACCGATAAAATGCCAAACAATTTTCGACACATAGGGTTGATTCATTTAATCATGCCCAATGCAAAAATTATCGATGCAAGGAGATATCCACTGGATTGCTGTTTCAGTATGTTCAAGCAGCTGTTTGCCCAAGGACAGGAGTTCACTTATGGATTGGCTGAGGCGGGCAGCTACTATAAAAGTTATGTCGAGCTTATGGATCATTGGGATGCGGTTCTGCCAAATAAAATTCTGAGAGTGAATAATGAGGACATCATTGATGATTTAGAAGGGCAGGTATCAAGAATGCTGGATTTTCTGGGATTGCCTTTTGAAGAATCTTGCATTACTTTTTATGAAACCGATCGATCGGTCAGAACAGCAAGTTCAGAACAGGTTCGTAAACCAATCAATAAGTCTGGTATGCACAGATGGAAACCATATGCGCAGCATCTCGGACCTTTAATAGATGGCCTTGGACCAAAACTGGTAAAACCGGAAGATCTTGAGCTAATTAAATCGAGTTGATAGTTTTAATATAAGAATTATGGCAATAAGTGTTTTTGATCTCTTTAAAATTGGTATAGGGCCATCCAGCTCCCATACCGTTGGGCCTATGATTGCGGCAAGAAAATTCACACTTGGCTTAGAAAAATCTAAAAAATTGAATCAAGTGAGTCGGATTCAATCTGAGATGTATGGATCCCTTGGCGCTACAGGTAAAGCACATGGAACACCCAAAGCGATCATCTTGGGACTGGAAGGTGAGGAGCCTGATCGGGTTGATGCAACATTGATCTCCAGTCGGATCGAAAAGATTCATTCCGAGGGACGAATCAATTTGCTCGGAAAGCATATTATTAATTATGATCGTGACGCAGATCTGAAGCTTTATCGAAGAAAATCACTGCCTTTCCATCCCAATGGAATGACATTTTCTGCCTATGATGAAAAAGGCAAAGAGCTTGCGAAGAAGACCTATTATTCCGTCGGAGGTGGTTTTGTCGTCGATGATTCGAAAAAGGATGAAGGTTTTATTGCAGAAGATGATACCAAAATCACGTACCCCTATGATAAGGCAACTGAACTCCTCGAATATTGCGAGAATGAATCGCTCAATATATCCGATATCATGCTGGCAAATGAAAGCGCATGGAGGCCAGAAAATAAAACCCGTGAGGGGTTACTTCATTTATGGTCAGTGATGCAAGAAGTCGTTAATCAGGGCATTAAGAATGAAGGGGTACTGCCAGGTGGTTTAAATGTGGAACGTCGCTCGCACAAGCTCTATTTGCAATTGACAAAAAAATCAGACAAGAAACCAGATGATCCATTAACAATACTCGACTGGGTAACACTATATGCCTTGGCGACCAATGAAGAGAATGCTGCAGGAGGCAGAGTAGTAACAGCTCCCACCAATGGTGCAGCTGGCATTATTCCCGCAGTCTTGCATTATTACATGCGTTTTGTTCCCAATGCGGATGATGACGGAATGGTTCGATTTTTATTAACTGCAGCTGCAATAGGCATCCTTTATAAAAAGAATGCATCCATTAGCGGCGCTGAAGTTGGGTGTCAAGGTGAAGTCGGTTCAGCCTGTTCAATGGCAGCAGGAGCATTGGCAGAAGTTCTTGGTGGTTCACCATCACAAGTTGAGAATGCAGCTGAAATTGCAATGGAGCATAATTTAGGCCTCACTTGTGATCCGATAGGTGGATTGGTTCAAATACCTTGTATCGAGCGCAATGCTTCTGCATCAGTCAAAGCAATTCATGCTGCCCGTATGGCGCTTCAAGGAGATGGGACTCATTTTGTTTCATTGGATAGAGTGATTCGAACGATGAGAAAGACTGGTGAAGATATGCACCTTCGATATAAAGAAACATCTCGTGGAGGTTTAGCGACGAATGTTTTAGAAGTGCCTGTAAATATAATTGAATGCTAAATCAAATATGAGTCTATTTCAGAATTTAATTTCCTCGATAAAGAGTGGAACATTAAGCAGTCGCTATTTTCGTTCAAAAGATTTTGTCGATCTCCCTCAAGATATCAATAAGGCTGTAGAGTCTGTCATGTCAAAAAGCGGAGAGGTTTCCTCATTGGTTTATGCAGAGCACCTTTTTAGCCTGATAGAGGATCTCAGTGATGATGAGTTTATCGATTTCTTTAATAATTTATTGGAGCAATATGACATAGACCCAAACTTATTGGGAGAAGCATCAGAAGAATATTCTAGAGATAAAACTAAAAAAAACTTAGAGAAAATCACCCAATCTTCTGAGCCTCAATGGGTAGAGCTTTTTAGAAGATTAAACACCGTGTCTGAAGGAACCCTTAAATTGGTTAGATTGAGGGAACGAATCAGAACGCTTGAGGAGAACAGTCCTCAGTTGAGATTATTTGATGCATCGCTTTTGAATCTATTTAGGCATTGGTTTAATCCATCTTTTTTAGTTCTGGAGAGAATCGATTGGTCCACTCCAGCCAGTATTTTGGAGAAAATTATTGCCTATGAGGCTGTTCATGAAATCAATTCATGGAATGATCTCAGAGCCAGATTAGCCCCAGAAGATAGAAGATGTTTTGCCTTTTTCCATCCGCTCATACCAAATGATCCTCTCATTTTTGTTGAAGTCGCATTAAGTGACAATATGCCTAAAAGCATCGATGAGGTGATCGGGACTAACAGAAGCATTATTCTTGAAACAGATACACATACTGCAGTTTTTTATTCAATTTCAAATTGTCAGGATGGTCTCTCAGGAATTTCATTTGGTAATTTTTTAATTAAAAAAGTTGCTAAAAGATTGAAACAAGAGAATGAAGGTCTAGAACAATTTGTAACACTGTCTCCAGTTCCTGGTTTTACCAAGTGGCTGAAGAATAGGTCAATAAACGAGGCTATGGACGAAGAAGGCATGCTCAGGCAGGCAATGATTTATTTTTTGGAGTCTGACAGAGAAGATCAGTTTCCCAATGATCCTGTTGCTAAGTTTCATTTAGGTAATGGAGCCATTCTGGAAAGGATTAATTTGGATGCCGATCTCTCTCCAAAAGGCATGAGTCAATCTAAAGGCATCATGGTTAATTATCAATATCAGCTTGATTCTCTTGAGAAGAACCATGAATCATTTTTCAAAACGAAAGAAGTTAAATATTCTGACGGAATTAAGAACCTCAAAAAGAAATTAAAAATTCAATAAGAAACGAATTGTTTTTATTATTCAGCCTTATTTAGATCAGACTGATATGTTTCAGTCAAAGCCATCACTGATAAAAGCGTGAGCAATGCTGATAATGCCATGTAGACTGAAACCCAGAATATATCGAATTCTGTCCATAATTTAACAGCTATTGTTGGCGCAAAGGCTCCACCAATGATTGCTCCAAACTGATACCCAAGTGTTGCGCCTGAATACCTCACCTCTGTAGAGAACAGTTCTGTGAAGAAGGCAGCCTGAGGTCCATACATCATAGCAAGGAAGACCATGCCACCGGAGACAGCCAAAGTAATTAGCCAGAAGCTCCCTGTATCAACCAGTGGGAAGATAGCAAAAGCCCATAAGCCTGATAACACCGCACCCAGCATAAAGATGCCCCTTCTTCCGTGTCTGTCAGAATAGGAAGAGAATAGAAATTGCATGGGTACCATAACTGCCGATGCGATTAGAACCGAAGTGAGCATATCATCTCTTGCCATCCCTGCGCTTTGCACGCCATAGGCCAATAAGAATGCGATGAGAATATAAAAAGTAACCTGAATATTGATAAAGGCTCCAGCTGCCAGCATGATTCTTTTGGGATATTTTCTTACCGCCTCTACGATCGGTGATTTTTGTATTGCGGTTTTCTCATCATTCTCTTGCTCATTTCTATGGACCGCTAATTCTTTGAATGCTTTGGTGTCTTCTAGATTCAATTGAATGTACATGCTGACAAGAATGAGAACTGCGCTCGCTAGGAAAGGAATCCGCCAACCCCAGGTGTTAAAGAACTCATCTGAAACCAATGCACTTGTAATAATGAGAGCCAAGTTTGCCAATATAACCCCGATTGGGGCACCGGCTTGAGCAAAAGCTCCATAGTATCCTCTTTGATCTGATGGAGCGCTTTCAGTCACCAAAAGCATAGCGCCTCCCCACTGGCCACCGATGGCCAATCCTTGAGCAAACCTTAGAATGGTGAGGAGAATAGGGGCAAGCGCGCCGATCATTGCATATGTTGGCAGTAGCCCTATTAATGTGGAGGAAATGCCCATTAGCATTAAGGCACTGATGAGAGTTTTCTTTCTTCCTATCTTGTCGCCAAAATGCCCAAAGATGATCCCACCTATTGGCCTTGCTATAAATCCAGCTGCAAATGTTAACAATGAAAGTATGAGTGCTGTTGTTGCAGGAACTTCACCGAAAAAAGCTGTTGGAAAAATAAGGGCTGCTGCAGCCCCATATAAAAAGAAGTCATACCACTCTATGCTTGTACCTGCCAGAGCAGTGAGTGCAACTTTTCTCATATTTGAACTGACGTGATTATTTTCTAGGTTTTCTTCGCTCATGTTTTTATTATAAGTTAATGTCAGGAGGGTAAAAATGGATTTTGAAATCAATCAAACCTCATTAAGAATTATAAGGAATAAAGAATCAGAGTATGATCTTCCCCATCTCTGGATGCGTGATAATTGCCCCTGCAATGACTGTCGAGTAAAGGAAACACAAGAAAAGAGATTTATGCTTCATTCTGTGCCATCTGATTTGAAACCAAAAAGTGTCGATGTCGATGAGAAGAATATCCATTTAATTTGGCCTGATGGTCATGAGACATCCATAAGCTTTGATGACATCAAATCATTGGAGAAACCAAGAAAACCTGAAAAAGTTGTTTGGACCAATGATTTCATACCAAGTTATTATGATTGGAATGACTTTCTACAAAAAAATGAAACCGCTATAGATGCGATATCTGATTTTATTACCAGAGGCGTGATAGTCATCAATGGCGCACCTTCTGTTTCAAATTCACTTGAAGAGCTTGCTCCTAGGCTGGGTCCCATCAGAGAGGTATTGTTTGAACGCATACACAATGTATCTGTTGATGGCCATGTTTATAACATCGCACACACATCGCTTGAAGTTCCTCCGCATAATGATTTTGCAAGTTATTCTTGGCCGCCTAGTGTGCAGGCTCTTCATATGCTGGTAAATGACTGTAAGGGTGGTGAATCAATGATAGTTGATGGTTATGCAGTTCTAAAAGATTTAAAAGAAGAATGCCCAGATTTTTTTAAAATCTTATGTAATTTCCCAGTGCCATTTAGAGAGTTCGATGAGGAAAATGAAACTTATGCAAATGAACCCATGATCAGGCTCAATGCTGAAAAAGAAATCACTGGGTTCAGGTACTCCAATCAATTGATGCAAATGATTGATCCCAATAAGGAAAATGTGAGCACGTTTTATAAGGCTTATCATGAACTTTGCAACAGAGTGAATAGCGAGAAATACAAATCAAAGTTCAGACTTGAATCGGGCCATATTTTATTGGTCTCTGCTCATCGAGTACTTCATGGCAGAGAAGAATTCAAACCAAATGGTAAGCGACATCTTCAAGACGCGTATTATGAAATGGATAATGTGGAAAATAATCTGGTGTTACTCAAAACACTGAGGAATGAGTCAAATTGACTAATAAAGTTAAATTCACATCGATGGATCATGGAACCAAAGAAGACTATGATCTCATTGCCATTCATGATTCAGAAAATGAGAGAAGTTTGGCAAATAGGGTCATCGAATGGCTGAAACTGATGGATGGAGATTCACCCTATCAAATCAGTAGACTGCAACATTGCCTTCAAACAGCAACGAGAGCAGAACAAGATGGAGCCGATACAGAGACGATCGTATGTGCGCTTCTTCATGATATTGGGGATATCATTTCTCCAGTTAATCATTCCCAAGCTTCAGCAGCCATTCTAAGACCTTATATCAGTGAAAAGAATTATTGGATAGTTCTCAATCACGGCTTGTTTCAGGGCTATTACTGGATGCATCATTATGATGAGGACAGAAACCTGAGAGATCAGTATAAAGATCATCCTTACTATCAGGACTGTGTGGATTTTTGTTCTGAATGGGATCAAAAATCATTCGATCCTGATTTTAAAGAAAAGCCTTTGGATTATTTTATTCCCATGATTGAGGAAATCTTTTCAAGAAAGCCTCGGTCTTTTGTTTAAGTTATTTTGAATTATGCGTTTAGATAAAATCAATGCATTCGGCGGTACATTTATACTCATTTGTGGCGTTCTACTATATCTGTCACCTGATAATTTAAATGCCAACAGTATTCTCATACAATCTGCAGGCATTATTGGCATTAGCTATCTTTTCTCTGTGCTTATTCACTTTTTTATCAGGAAACAAATGAATAAGGATGTTGAGTTAGTTACTGTTTATGCTTGGTATTCAAGTCTTGTGGGTTTAGCAATAGTGATCACTGAAATCATCAGTTTGATATGAAAAGTGGTGGGCCCGGGAGGACTCGAACCTCCGACCAATGGATTATGAGTCCACTGCTCTAACCAACTGAGCTACAGGCCCTTTGGGAGTGATTATTCTATCACCATTATCAATGTTATACTCCAATCAAGTTTACTAAAATACTTTTTATTTATGACAATCAATAGAGCATTCACAAGAATAGAAGAGGGCGAAATCCATTACCGTTATGCGGGATCAGATTCCAATGAGATGGTGTACATGATTCATTCATCACCGGCTTCTTCAGTCATACTCATACCCTTAATCGAGAAGCTGTCTTCAACATTTAATATTATTGCACCCGATACATTAGGTTTCGGGGATTCTGTTGCTCCAAGAGAGGATTGGCCTTCAGCTGGAGACTATGCTGACAGTGTCATCAGAGTCATGGATTCGCTAAATATTGAGTCATGTCATTTCTTTGGCAGTCACACTGGGGCACATATTGCATCCGAAGTGGCAATCAAACATCCAGATCGAGTGAAAAAATTGGTACTGGATGGAATTGCTATGTTCAGTGAAGAAGAGCGAAAGGAGTATCTTGAACACTATGCGCCTGAGATCAAGCCCGATGAATTTGGTCAGCATTTAGTTTGGGCTTGGAATTTTGTCAGAGACCAATTCATTTATTTTCCATATTTCAAGAAAACACCAGAACATCGGAGAGCAGAGGTTTCTATGGCACCACCAGAGTTTATTAATAAATTGGTCTTGGAAGTCCTGAAAGGACTCACCACGTATCACAAGGGTTACCATGCAGCTTTTACCCATAAGGATACAGAACGATTGCCACTGATTACTGTTGATACTTTTTGTGGTGCTTCCGAGGATGACCCTTTAAAAACTGGTGTAGAGAAAGCTGCCTCATTGATTCCAAACGCTTCAAAAGGTTTTTTTCCAAGCGAGAGCACAGAAGAAGGTTTGAATAAGAAAGTGAGCATGATCACTGATTTTTTAAAAGCATAAATTTCACATCAATTAATTTTCAAAGTTGTTTAAAAATAAAATAAATCTAGTGTTCTATTTGAGCTTCTTGCTTTTCTCTAATGTTTCATTGTCCAATGAAAAAAAGGAGTATAGCCAGGTAAAAATTGAAGGTGTTTCCACCATTGTCGTTGAGAGCGAATCATACAGGGAAAATAAAACTTCCTATTGTAGGGAGAGATCCGATCCAAGTGAGGTGATTTGGGAGGAAGATTTTAGTTCAGCTATCTTGGATAAAGAGACATGGAGATATGATGTCTCGAATGGCTTTTACGATAAAGGTAAGTTTGTTTATGGTTGGGGCAATTCAGAGCTTCAATATTACAGAGGAGCTAAGACAGAGGAGCATACCAATGAGAATCTATTCATTGAAGATGGCCTTTTAAAGATCCAACCAATCCACCATCGAAGAGCATTTCAGAAAGAGTTTGACTATACATCGGCCAGAATAAAGACTCGAGATTTAAAGCAATTCACATACCCATCTAAAATTACCTTTTGTTTTAAGGTGCCCACAGGAATAGGCGCCTGGCCAGCATTCTGGTTGATGCCTAATGAAGACATTGCATGGCCACAAGGTGGTGAGATAGACATCATGGAAGCAAAGGGCAGGCTCACAAATATTGCAGGCTCAGCACTTCATTTCGGAGAAGGTTTTCATAATAAAGATGAGATTGTGCAAAATGTTGTCATCCCTCCATCGGTCAGATTTCAGGAGAAATTTCATTCCATCACGATGGAATGGAGAGAGGGGAGCATAAAGATGTTTTTGGATTCGGAAACAGAACCTTACATGACGGTTCAGGATAATGATAAGGAGTTTGGAGAGTTCAGTTATCCTTTTGATCGGGATTATTATTTGATTATCAATGTTGCTGTGGGTGGAAAGTATGATGATTACAAGATTGATCGCACTGCTTTTTGCCTAAACAGTGAGTGCTCAAATAAAGACAACCCGGATGATCATCGGTTTTTAATTGATTGGATTGAATATGCTCGCTTAGAGCCCTAACTATCGCCCATGAAGCTCTTCAGCTTCTCACTTCTCGACGGATGCCTCAATTTTCTCAGTGCTTTGGCTTCAATCTGTCTGATACGTTCACGAGTCACATCGAATTGTTTGCCGACCTCTTCAAGGGTATGATCCGTATTCATATTGATACCAAAACGCATTCTTAGAACTTTGGCTTCCCTTGGTGTCAAGCTCTCAAGAATATTGATCGTGTTTTCTTTAAGGCCAGTTTTTGTTGCTGCACCATCTGGTTGATCGATGGTGGCATCCTCAATGAAATCTCCAAGTATTGAATCCTCATCATCTCCGATCGGTGTTTCCATTGAGATGGGTTCTCTTGAAATCTTCAGTACTTTTCTAATCCTTGAAACAGGCATTTC
>JAPOHS010000037.1 GCA_029979325.1 Pseudomonadota bacterium
ACAGCCTCTTTAAGGATTGGAATATTATCTTCTACAGCTCGATTATTAAAAGCTTTCCAAACCATTTCTCTTGTGTTCCTGACATTACAGTTCTCAGATATTGCATTTACATCAGGATATGCCATTGTAATAATAAATTTTTCTTCATCTTCTAGTGGTGTGACGTGAAATGGCGTGGCAATACCATACCCAGCATTATTCACAAGAATCTCGATGTCATAACCCCTTTCCTTTGTGGTTTGATAGATATGTCTTACAGACTCTTTGTTTGCTAAGTCGCTTGAAATGTAATCAGATGAGATATCAAATTCGTCAGATAGCTGCTTGCAACAATCTTGAAGATTTTGCTCATTTCTTGAAACCAAAAGAATATTGTATCCTCGTCCCGCAAGATCCTTAGCAATCTCGAAACCTATCCCGGAAGATCCACCTGTAATTAGTGCATAAGTATTAGTCATAGTTATTTTGTTAACCTCTTATTTAATTCTGCTCGTAATGAGCTACGGAATCAACCAGGATGATTGATGTTCTCCTGTTGTCCAATTATGAATGGCTCTTCTGTGGCCACTCTTTTTCAAATACAAAAACTCCATTGATTCAAACTGAAAAACAAGTACGCAAAAATTTTCAAATCCATTTGTTGATTCGAAATCAAAAGTTGAAGGATCAAACCCGGAAGGATCATCAATTCTTGTGCCGGGTGGTCCTCCAACAAAATAACATTCTTTTGACATCTCCTTTGATAGTTCCCAAGAGCCTTTGGTCACTTCATCCTTGTGATGAAGGTTCATTTTTCCGTCAAATCGTATCTGAATTTTTAAATCTGGATCATAACCATGTATTGCAGCATGAGAATCCTTCTTGAGTTGCTCTATCTTTACTGACCTAAAATCTGTATGGAACCTAATTAATCTTTTCTCAGGATCAAATTCTCTCAAAACCATCGTTCGAGTGGACACTCTATTTCCATCGAAGGTTGATAGGGTTGGAGTATGAAAAAGAGTGTGTCTATTTTTTGACGCAATTTCTAAAATACTGAAAGCTGCTTTCAGTGTTTGATCCAGTTCCAAATACTCATCTGGCAAATCAGAGAGGTTTACATATTTTTTGGTATGTTTATTTTGAGTCATCAAAAGAAAATTTTAAGTACAATGATTTTATTATATTTCATTTAAAGAATATGAGCGAAAATCATTATCCAAAAGTTGGTGGTAAATCCGCAAAAATAGCCCTTGTGTTACTTGTGATTGTCTACATATTTAATTTTGTAGACAGACAAATACTATCGGTTCTAGCGGAAGAGATTAAGGCGGATCTTAATATCACTGACAGTGATTTGGGCTTCCTCTTTGGGACTGCATTTGCTGTTTTTTATTCTATTTTCGGGATACCTCTGGGTAAATTAGCAGATACT
The DNA here is from genome assembly GCA_029979325.1 of Pseudomonadota bacterium. The sequence goes on from JAPOHS010000037.1 coordinate 1,415, forward strand.
TGGTCCAGAAAGAATTTACTCAGCATCGGACTGGCACTATGGAGTTTAATGACTGCCTTGTCTGGTACAGCAAAATCTTTAACGGCCCTATCGGTATATCGAATAGGTGTCGGCATTGGAGAATCGACTGCCAGCCCATCTTCTTATTCAATTCTTTCAGATTATTTTTCTCCAAAAGTGCGGTCCACAATCTTATCAATCTACTCAAGCGGAGTTTATTTGGGTGCTGGTATTGGGCTCTTTCTCGGTGGATGGATTGTCGAACTATGGACAGAAGCATACCCCGATCCAAACCTCGCCCCCTTATCACTGAAAGGATGGCAAGCTGCATTCATATTGGTTGGCTTACCAGGTATTTTGCTTGCATTCTTCACCTGGAAAATCAAAGAACCTAAGCGGGGTGGAAGCGAGGGAATAGAATCTGTCATAACAGCTGATCCATTGACTGCACTCAAAGAGGAATTCATCGGTATCTCACCATTTGTTATCTTTGCCTCAAACAATAAACTCAAAGCCACTATTATTAATCTTCTGATGGCAACCTTGATCAGCTCAACCTGTTTTTTGCTTTATAAACTAACAAACGATCTGATCCAGTGGGTTGCATTTGGTTTGGGCGCTTATATTTTGAGTTGCTGGATTCAGGGGCTTAGATTTAGAGACCCGGTTACATTCAGTTTACTGTTCAAAACAAAATCTCTTTTATTCACTGTCATAGGATTCCCTTTCATATCTTTCGTGACATATTCAATTGCTGCATTTGGACCTGCTTTTTATATGCGTAATTTTGGTATCACCGAGGGAGAAGTCGCAACAATACTTGGCCTCATTACAGCGTTAGCAGGAACATTGGGTGTGGTTCTTGGAGGCTACATTGGAGACCGTCTAAGAGAGAAACACATCAATGGAAGACTCTATGTTGGATTTGGTTTAATTGTGCTTGCTGTTCCAACAGCACTGGGAATGTTGTTTACAGAAAGTCTTATGATGTCCTATATCTATTATTCTCTTTTTCAAATTGCCACACCGATGTGGGTTGGCATTGCACCGACAACAGTTTCTGATTTAGTGCTGCCAAGAATGAGAGGAGTAGCAGGTGCATACTATATCTTGATGGTTAGCATGTTGGGTCTCGCCTTAGGACCATATTCTATCGGGTATATTAGTGATTACTTCTTTTCTCTCGGGTATTCAGATGCTGTATCACTCAAGTATGCATTGGCATGGGGCCAATCGGCACTGTTGGTGACTATTGTGGCGCTCATTGGTGCTTGTTATTACCTTCCCAAAGAAGAACCAACAAAACTGGATCGAGCAAGAGAAATGGGTGAGCCTATCTAAATTCATTTGTGATGATCTAAATACTTTTTTATTTTTTTATTTTCAATCTAATATCAAAGTCATCAATTGGATATACAGTATGTTGCTCATGCACCTCTTTTACTTTTTTTAAAAGTTTCTCAGGCATCAGTGAAGCCTTTCTGGAATGCATATCAATATGAACAACAAGTGTTTCAGAAATGGCTGATAATCGATTTTGGCTATCGAGCAAGACACCGACTATATGAATCACTTTCTCATTGAAATCATGAATCCTAAAGATGGATCTTATCTCATCTCCCTCTAAAAACTCCCTCAGATATCTCAGACTGTCTTCGATTGCAAAGCATGAATATCCCGATTGAAAATAATCTTCATCAAAGCCAATCTCTTCAAATAAATCTCTGGAGTTCACATCAAAAGCTTGTAGATAATAAGCGACATTCATATGTCCGTTTTGATCACACATATCACTGCTTACCGTCAGTGAAGGCGCTACATATGGAAAGATTTTTCTGAAAGTGGACACGGTAAAAGGCTATCACCTATTTTTTACATACATATTGATTTTTGCAGTAAAAACAATTTGATCATTTGTGTCTTTTATTTCAACTGGTACAACGATCGTTCCTGTTTGGTTCCAGTCGATCTCAGACCCATCGGAGACAGCCAAAAGGTTGGTTTCTGCTTTCTTCAAATACTCGACTGTCATTCCTGAAGGAATCCATTGCTTATCTCTGGGTAAAGAAGCTTCGATCATTAATCCACCTGATAATTCGGCCATGTTGCACATCGCAATCGCGTGTACCGTTTTAATGTGATTTGTAACCGCCCTCCTCTTCTTAAGCTGAACTTCGCATCTATTTTTTTTAAGTAAAGTCACATGAGATTTTATCGAGAAAAAATATGGGGCATTCATGCAAACCATGAACGTAAAAATTCGACTGCCGAATGGCAAACCATTTAATTTTTCAAATAAATCTAAAACTTTCATCTTGTCATTGCCTCCTAAGAACTGGATTATAGTCAGATGAGTAATCAATCTAAGTTACTTCTTTTGGCATCTATTATAGGCACATTTCTTGCCATCTATTCAATCGTGGATAGCAATAAAAATTTCTCATCTCTTCCCGATGATGTGATTGCAATTGTCAATGACAAAATAATACCCTCAGAGAGATATCGGACTGTCATTCAATTAATTGAGAATGATAAAAGAAATGATTTAACAAAGGCTGACCGCAAAATGGCTTTGGATCGAATCATTGAAGAAGAGCTTCTGGTCCAATATGCCTACCAGAATGGGTTTCTTGAAGCAGATGATCTTCTAAGAAAAAGCATTGTGAGATCAGTTGTAGACTCGATCGTTGAGCAGTCGGTATCAGTGATACCTGATGAAGATGAACTGCGGGACTTCTATCAAGATAATCTCCCAGTTTTCACTTTGTCTGAACAATATCGGGTTGTCATCTTCTCATCACAAAGCCTTTCAGATATCACAGCTGCAAAAGAGATTTGGCAAAAAAGCTATGATATTAAGAAACTAGAGATCGATATACCGAGCATAAGACAGCTCGATATTCCTTCTGGCTTTATCTCCAAGTTAAAACTCGGAACATTAATTGGCCCGCTTCTCAGAGATGTCGTTCTATCACTTAAAACAGGAGAAACAAGCAAAATAATAGAAACCATCTATGGGCATACAATTGTCACCCTAGTAGATAAAAAAGATAAAATCATTCCTGAATATTCGGACATCAATGAAGTTGTTTTACAAGAATACAGAAGAAGACAGCGTGAAAAAATTCTTGAAGAATTACTAAGTGACCTGAAGAGACAGTCAGACATAGATATTAATAGCAGTCTTGCAGACTGATCTCAAATGAAGACATTTAATTCACTTTTGGTATCAATACTGCTCTTGATATCTTTTCAAGACGAGTCACTCGCTCATACAAAAAGTGTTTCTTACTCCACTTGGAATATCCAAGAGGATGAAATCATTCTTAATTTCACTGTCTCATCTAGGGAGATTACAAAACTCAGAGAATATCAAATCAACTATCCAAATCTGAATGAGAGCTTAGAGAGCCATCTGATTCAAAAGATTGATTCGGACCAGATCATATCAGAACCACTGATTAATGTTCTCAATACTGAAATTGGCACGACTGGCCTATCACTCAAGTTTAAAATCAATGAAGTTGAGAAATATATCTTTGATATGAATACTTTTTTCGATCAGATCCCAGGTCATATCCATTATGCAAGGATTAATCATCATATGGGACAGATCAGAACACTTGTTCTGAATGAAAATAATCATGAAATCGTTTTTTTTACTCAAATTGATGAAGTTGCACAGCAAAATTGGTTTGATTCATTCAAACAATATATTGGACTTGGTTTTACACATATTCTTGAAGGCATTGATCACTTACTTTTCTTGCTTGCATTGCTTATTTTGTGTCAATCTCTTAAAAGTCTTGTTTTTGCAGCAACAGGATTCACCATAGGTCACAGTCTGACACTCGGTTTAGCCGCTTCAAATATTGTCATTCCTCAGGTTAATATCATTGAATCATTGATAGGATGGACCATCATCTTGGCGAGTATTGAATCAATTAATCTACCAAGACATGAGCTCAGAAAAATACAGTCAGGAGTTCTCTTAATTGTTATAGCTATGATCCTCCTAAGTGCTCTTAACATCAATGAATTAAAAATTGGCTTCATACTTGGGTTGGGTCTTTTGACGCTAGCAATTTTGAAATTGAGCGAAGATCGTGAGCAGTCTGATAAGTTAAGACCCATGTTGGCGATCATCTTTGGAACCATTCATGGGTTTGGTTTTGCAAATATACTCAGTGAGATCAGCTTAGATAGAACAAATTTTTTGGTCTCACTATTGGGATTCAATATTGGAGTTGAGATTGGTCAGATACTAGTGCTTGTAATCATGTGGGGCTTGATGTCATTTCTTGCTAAAAAAATACTTATTAGCAATATGAAAAAGATAACTGGGTTAGTCTCTTCTATCTTATGTTCAATTGGTCTATATTGGTTTCTAACGCGTTTATTGGGGTAAATTATTTTAGGGGATACTTATGGGGAAAATTGGTAAAAATTTACTGATCATTTTGATTCTGATTTTAATCGGTTCATCGGCTTTCATACTTACAACCTCACCCCATAGCTATAAAAAATTCACCACTGACTATTATGATACCAATCCATTCACGAGCCAAGATCCTACAAACATAAATAGACCCATTGAGCTAGCAGAGGGCAGTTCAAAACAAATACTTTGGGATGATCAGCATGTTCACACCACTTATTCCATGGATGCATTTTATATATCTCTGCCACTTATGCATGGTTCTAGAGGTGCTTTTCCACCAGCCTTTGCATGTGATTATGCACGGTTTATTTCTCAAATTGATTTTTATGTTTTGACCGATCATGCAGAATCATACACTCCAAGAACATGGAAAGACCAAGTTGACAGCGTAAGGCAATGCAATGCAATTTCTGGTGAGGAGAATCCCGATCTGGTTGCTTTCATTGGATGGGAATGGACACAAGCTGGAAATACGCCAGAAGATCACTATGGTCATCACAACGTATTTTTCAAAGACTATAAAGAAGGTCAAATTCCAGACAGACCAATAGCTGCTGGCGGGACGATTGCACTGATTCTGAGAATTCAATTGGCAGATGCAAATCGTAATTTATTTCTATTTGATCCAGTGAATAGTGAATATTATTTTTCTTTCGGTGATTTTCTTGATGCAATTTTAGAGACAGATGCTTGCCAAGAGGGGTTGCCATCAAATTATTTACCAAAAGATTGTTGGGAAACTGCAGCGACCCCAGCAGAACTATATGGAAAACTTGACGACTGGGGATTTGAAGCCGAGGTAATACCACACGGAACAACATGGGGTTTTTATACTCCACAGGCAGCTTCATGGGAAGAATATGTATTAGATCAGGATAATATCAGGCCTGATTACTCGAGTTTAATTGAGCTCTACTCAGGGCATGGAAACTCAGAACAATTCTTTGATTTTAAAGAAGTGGATTTCAATGAAAATGGTGAAATGATTTGTCCTGAGCCCACTGATAATTATTTGCCAACTTGTCATCAAGCAGCAGTAATCAATAAGAAAAGATGCTTAGAGGAAGGTAAATCACAAGAATACTGTGAACAATTGGCTGAGGATACAAAAAAACGCGTCAATGAGTTTCCAGGAGCCACTGGAATAAGAGCTCTTTTTGGTTCGAATGATGACGAATGGCTTGATGCGGGACAAGCCAGAGGCGCCTATCTCCCAGCATTTAATTACCGACCTAAAAAATCTGTCCAATATGGCTTGGCTCTGAGAAACAATGATTATGAGGCAGGTAAGGAACGGTTCCAATGGGGCTTTATTGGATCTAGTGATACCCATACAGCAAGAGCTGGACATGGTTTTAAACAATTACTCCGTGTTGGCAGCACTGAGGCGAGAGGCGCGGTCAGTAAGAGGTGGAGAAAACTTCTAAATACAGTAACAGCTGAAAAAACAGAATCTGGGCTAAGAACACTTGAAGAACTCAATGAACTGCAAGGTGCTTCTCCAATAGATGTTGAAAGACAGGCTAGTTTCTGGTCTTTGGGTGGACTCATGGCTGTTCATTCAGAAGGCAGAGATCGAGAATCAATCTGGCAAGCGATGAAACGAAAAGAAGTTTATGCAACAACAGGTCATCGAATCCTTCTTCATTTTGACTTGATGAATGAAGACAGTCTAAAACCTATGGGAAGCTTTGTAGAGTCAAATACCAATCCAAAATTCCGAGTAAAAGCTGTGGGTTCTTTCAAACAACTTCCCGGATGTCCAGATTATGTTTACGAAGCGCTCTCAGAAAAAAGGCTTCAAAAAATCTCTGATGGTGAGTGCTATCATCCTTCCGATGAACGTTATCGATTAGAAAGAATTGAGGTGATTAAAATCACGCCACAAAATAATAAAGATGAAGACCCTTCAACGCTGATCTTTGATACATGGAAAACATTTGAGTGTGACTCCAGTCAAATTGAATGTGAGATTGAATTCGTAGATGATGATTTTAAAAATCAACAAAGAGATGCTGTGTATTATGTGAGAGTCATTGAAGAAGATACGTTATTAGTCAATGGGAGTAATTTTCGAACTCAATTTGATGCCGATGGTCATCCAATCTCAGTCGACCCATGTTACGCTGATTACAGGGAAGACTATGAAGAAGAGTGCCTAGGGCCAGGAGGTCATAGAGCATGGTCATCACCCATATTTGTTGATTATAAGGAAAAAGTAAGCACTGATATCATGGTCAGTGAGTTAAATAATATCCCTCAGGAAAATGAAAAATCTAATGTTAACTAAAAGAGACTTACTCAAATATGGCACAAGCCTACTGACTGCTGCTGCCCTTCCCTATCCCTACCAAGCGGCACTTGCTAAGGAAGAATGGGATACAATTATTATTGGTGCAGGAACCGCAGGCATACCTGCTGCAATATTTGCCGCTGAAAGGGGTCTAAAGGTACTTGTATTAGAAAAAGCTTCTGTCATCGGCGGCACACTTTTTGTATCTACTGGTCAGATCAGTGGTGCTGGAACAGTCTTTCAAGAAAGAAAGGGGATCAAAGATTCCCCTGATCAACATTACGATGACATCATGAGACTGAATCACAATACCTCTGATCCTGCTCTTACGAGAATACTGGCTGACCATGCCGGTCCAACGATTAATTGGCTCGCAGCCAATGGCTATACAATTTTTGATAACCATCCTGTGAAGAAAATGGCACATGATGCTTTCTCTGTAGCCAGATATCAACAAGGGCCTCAGGGAGCGACATCACCATGGGGTGGTGGTTTAGCAATACTCAATGCTATGAAACCTTTATTTGATCGAGCGGTTAATAAGGGCTCGATTACGATTCTCTTAGAAACCAGTGCGGTTGATCTTATTCAATCTAGAAATAGAGAAATCAATGGTGTTGTCACAAAAAATAAAGATGGCAAATATCTAGAATATAAAAGCAGAAGTGTCATTCTTGCATCAGGAGGATGTGCAGCAAATCCTAGAATGTATGAAGAACTCCATGGTGTTCCGCTCTATTGCCAAATGGCTTATCCTCAGAGTCAAGGGGCTGGCTTGATACTTGGTCAATCAGTCGGAGGATATTTAAGGGGTGGAGAAAAATACTCACCGCTTTATGGCATGATTTTGTCAGATGATAAGGTTCCATCGACTCCTTATGGTGTAGCTATTAATGTCATAGAACGTCAACCATGGGAAATACTGGTCAACTCAGATGGAAAAAGATTTGTTCAAGAAGATCATGAAAGCGTGGATCACATAGAGCATCAGATTGGCAAACAGTCCGCACACCGACATTGGACAATAATGGATCAGAAAATGCTCAATGAAATGCCTCCAATGATCTATGACTGGAGTAATGAGAGGATCATGAATGAAGCCGATAATCACATCATGTTCAAAAGTGGATCAAGCATAAGAGAATTGGCCATCAAAACAGGGCTTAACCCGATGAATCTTGAAAATACAGTCGCTGATTTCAACCAAAAAATTAAAAGCAAACAAGCGGATTCATTTGGAAGACTGCATCGCCCACTGCCCATTGAAGAAGGACCATTCTATTCAGTCAGAATGAGTGGTTGGAGCCTTTGTTCATTTGCTGGATTGGGGGTAAATGAAAATTTTGAGGTCATCAAAGCTTCTGGAGAACCCATTAAAAATCTTTACGCAATCGGTGAAGTAATCGGGTTTGGGGCAACTTCAGGAAATGCTTATGTCAATGGAATGGGCGTCACGCCTGCGCTGACTTATGGACGACTTCTCGGTCAGAGAATCTAAGCTTCCTCAACAGAACTTCTTAAATACTCTTTTGTGAGCCAAGCGCTATAAAAGACTAGTGAAAATACAATGGTGCTGGCCATCAATCTCAAATCAAAAGGAATTGCCAAAAGGTATGTTTGAAAAAGTGAGCTTTCATCATGGCCATTCAGATAAACACCAAAGTTAACAACAATATGCCAAATCATTACACTGCTTACAGAGTATTTCATTAAAGAAAGCAATGAACCCTTTGACTGATAATTGGAGATC
>JAPOHS010000038.1 GCA_029979325.1 Pseudomonadota bacterium
AATGCTTGAAAAAGTTGCCATAAGAGGCGCACCACGCGCAAAGATCAATGGTTATCGGATTGGCGGTAAGACTGGAACAGCTCAAATTGCAGCTGCAAAATATGCTTCAGATAAGCACAATGCTTTATTCGTGGGTTTGGCACCGCTCACAAAACCAAAGATAGCAATTGCCGTTATTGTTAATGAGCCTGGGGGGAAGGAATATTATGGCGGACAAGTTGCAGCACCAGTTTTTTCTGAGATAGGTTCGCATACGCTTAGGCTTCTGGGAATAGCACCTGATGACAAATAATTTTAATATGATAAGTGTTAATCTAACGACAATATTTTTTAGGAGATGTTGAGTAAGTAACCATGTTTTTGTATTTTTCTGAAAATTTGATTGAGTGGTTTTCGCCATTGAATGCTTTCACTTATATTACAACCAGAGGTATTCTCGCTGCACTAACAGCTCTTATTATTTCTTTCCTTTTTGGCCCCAAGATCATCACTGTGCTTCAGGGGAAAAAAATCGGTGAGACAATCAGAACCGATGGCCCATCCAGTCACTCATTAAAAGGTGGCACTCCTACGATGGGAGGAATCATGATTATTCTCTCAATTGTTGTCAGCGTTCTTGTATGGTCAGACTTAAGCAATGTTTATAATTTGGTTCTCATTGCATCAATCATTTCTTTTGGACTCATTGGATTTATTGATGATTTCACAAAACTTAAAAAAAGCAAAAAAGGCATGTCTGCAAAAACAAAGTTTGCTTTGCAGCTTATCGTCGCTGCTTCATCGACTTATTATCTATTGGGGCAAGGGAGCGAAGTATTGAGTTCAGAGGTCCTTATCCCTTTCACAAATAATATTCGAGTTGATTTAGGCTGGCTCTTTTTGCCTTTTGCAATTTTCGTAATTGTTGGCTCAAGCAATGCAGTTAATCTAACCGATGGATTGGATGGTTTGGCAATCATGCCTGTCTCAATGATTGCAATTGCCTTAGGAATTTTTGCTTATGTGACTGGTAATTTTAACTTTGCTGAGTATCTGGATTTGCCATTTCTACAAGATGCAGGCGAAGTTTTTGTTTTTTGTTGTGCGATCTCTGGTGCTGGATTGGGGTTTCTTTGGTTTAACACTTATCCAGCTCAGATTTTTATGGGAGATGTCGGTGCAGTATCACTTGGCGGAATTCTTGGAACCATTGCTGTCATTGTCAAACAAGAGTTGATTTTGGCTATCATGGGCGGGGTTTTTATCATGGAAACCTTATCAGTAATTCTTCAGGTTGGTTCATTCAAGCTGAGAGGAAAAAGAATCTTTAATATGGCTCCAATACATCATCACTTTGAATTAAAAGGATGGGCTGAGCCCAAAGTGATTGTGAGGTTCTGGATCATCACCGTTTTCCTTGTGCTCATAGGCTTATCAAGTCTAAAGATAAGGTAATATGAATATTGCAACGAGAGGATCAAACGATGCATTCGATCGACTCTTTTTAATAGCTTGTGCATTTTTGGTCATCGGAGGCATTGTGATGTTGTCTTCAGCATCCATGCCAATTTCCATGAAACATTTTGGAAGTCCTTATGGCTATGTGAATAAGCAACTTTTTTCAATCGGACTTGGCTTAGCTGGCGGTCTGTTTATATTTGTTATACCCACACAATTTTGGGAAAAATTAGGAATATTTTTGCCACTCCTATCTCTTATTCTTTTGGCGTCCGTTTTTATTCCTGGCATGGGTTTGACTGTGAATGGATCAACAAGATGGCTCGCTATACCTGGCCTTCCTAATATTCAAGTCATTGATCCTGCTAGATTGTTGCTGATGATGTATATGGCGGGATATTGCTATAGGCAACAAGAGAATGTAAAAGATAATTTCATGAGTTTCGTGAAACCGATGATTTTTATCATCCCAGCATGTCTTCTCTTATTGCTTCAGCCTGATTTTGGCTCAACGGTCATTATTTTATCAGTTACGGCTGGACTGTTTTTCTTAGCAGGATTTAAAATGAGATTCTTTATTTTATTGGTCATACTCCTCGCGTCATTATTTGCAGTGCTGATATATATTGCGCCATACAGAATGGCTAGGCTGACATACTTTCTTGAGCCATGGAATGACCCTCTTGGAGCTGGCTACCAGCTCACTAATTCGCTCATTGCGATTGGCTCGGGTGGATTATTTGGCTTAGGGCTCGGGGAAAGCTTGCAAAAGCTTTTTTATCTACCAGAAGCACATACAGATTTTATATTTGCAATCATAGCTGAAGAGCTTGGCTTGCTTGGCACAATCATTCTATTGTTACTTTATAGTCTTTTGATCTATCGAATCTTTGCGATTGGGTTTATAGCACTCAATGCAAAAAGAGTCTTTCAAAGTTACTTATGTATGGCAATAGGGCTATGGTTAGCGATGCAAGTGATCATTAACTTGGGGGTAAACATGGGCATGCTGCCGACCAAAGGTCTCACCTTGCCACTGATCAGTTACGGAAGCAGCAGTATTTCTATGACATTGGTCACTCTCGCGATCGTTCTAAAGATTGGGTATGAGAACCCCAGGCAAAAGAAGAATTTAAGAACCAATGGATGATAAATATAGAATACTTATTGCCACCGGCGGCACTGGCGGCCATATTTACCCTGCAATTGCTTTGGCTCATCAATATGAAAACGACGGACATCAAGTCATTATTGTTGGGACCGGGAATGAGACAGAAAAAAAGATCTTTGCATCTGAAGACCTCACGGTGAAGTATTTCCCATCAAAACTCAAAGATTATCCAACTTATAAAAAATTTTTACACAGCTTTTGGGTGGGTAAAGAAGTTAAGAATTTTGTAAAAGAAATAAAACCTGACATGATTCTTGGAATGGGTGGATATGCATCATCCGAAATTTGTCGTGCTGGAGGCAAAGATGTATGTGTGATCATTCAAGAGCAAAACTCGATAGCAGGTAGAGTGAATAGATTTCTTATTTTTTTTGGGAAAGCGAGCGCTGCAATACAAGGTTTGCCAGGTTCATTTGGTAAATTAGACAGGTTGATGATGAGATTTTCGGATGACATGAGATTTTTAGGAAATCCAATCAGGAAAGAGATTTTAGATATTAAAAGAGATTCTTCCAAAGCGGATCAATCTAAAGATCTAAAAGTTTTTATTATGGGAGGAAGCCAGGGAGCAAGATCAATAAATATGAGCGCTCCAAATGCATTAGCAGCTCTCAACAAGACTATGAATATAAAGGTTGTACACGATACTGGAGATCATGATTATGATGAAGTCAATGATGCATATAAAAGGCTTGGTATAGATGCAAAAGTATCAAAATTTAATCCAAATGTGGAATCGGCATATGGCTGGGCAGACTTATTTATAGGAAGAGCCGGAGCAATGACCATTTCTGAGCTCAGTGCTATTGGACTTCCCTCGATTCTGATTCCTTTCCCATATGCCATGGATAATCATCAATTTTATAATGCCCGCTTTCTAGAAAAGAAAGGCGGGGCAGTGATCATTGATGATAAGAATCTTACATCTGAACATCTGGCAGACGTAATTAAGGACCTCAGTGAAGATAGAGAAACATTAAAAAAAATGAGTGAATCAGCCTTTGATGATCGTTTTGTTCACGCAACAAAGAATATTGTTGATTTTACTTATCAAGTTATTAAGAAATCGAAGCTAATGGGTGACCATTATCCAATGTGATGGGGAATAATATTGTCCTTAATGAGTCTTTATCGAGGCATACTTCTTGGAAGATTGGCGGTCCTGCTGATATTTTTTTTACACCAAATGATCGAAACGACCTCTCTGATTTTTTGAAATCAAATGATTGCATAATCACCTGGTTAGGAAATGGAACAAATATTTTAGTAAGGGATGCTGGCGTTAGAGGTGTGGTAATTTCAACAAGAAAGTCTCTTAATAAAATTGAATTAATAGACCAATCTAATTATTTGGTTGAAGTCGGCGTTTCATGTTTTGAATTAGCCATGTATGCAACAAAGAATAATTTTGGACCAGCTGCATTTTTTTCTGGAATACCTGGATCAATTGGAGGAGCGCTGACTATGAATGCGGGTTGTTTTGGCAATGAAACATGGGAATTTGTTAAGAGCGTTGAGGTGATGGACCGAAATGGAGAGATTCACCATTTGAATCAGAAAGAGTTTTCGATTTCATATCGATCAGTGGGATTCCCATTTCCTCTCTGGTTCTTATCTTGCGTGATGTCCTTTCCAGAAGATGGGTTTACCACAATAGAAGAGTTGAAGAGCATGAGGGATTCTAGGTTAGAGCGCCAACCCCTTACTGAGAATACATGCGGATCTGTTTTCAAGAATCCAGATGGAAATCATGCTGGCGATCTCATAGAAAGATCTGGCCTCAAAGGTTTTAGAATTGGAGGATGCGCCGTTTCAGAAAAACATGCAAACTTTATTGTTAATGACAAAGAGGCAACCGCCAGTGATATTGAAACACTGATCAAGCATATTCAGAAAACTGTTAAGGATCATTATGGGATAGACTTAGAAACTGAGGTCAGAATCATCGGTGAGTATCGTGAGTGATGAAATAAAATCTTTTTCAAAAGTAGCAGTCCTTTATGGTGGGAGCTCTTCAGAAAGGGAAATATCACTTATAACTGGTAAAGCTGTATTTGAATCTTTGCAATCTAAAGGGTTAGAAGTGATTCTTGTTGACACCATTGACCCTTTTATTGAAGTACTGAAGACTGAAAAAGTCACTCACGCATGGATAGCTCTTCACGGTTCTGACGGCGAAGACGGAAAGATACAGTCAATCCTCAATATGCTAAAAATAAAATATACAGGAAGTGATCCAGTCACTTGTTCGATTACGATGAATAAGTATTTTACTAAGACAATTCTGAAATCTAATGGATTTAAAACTCCTGAATTTATGGTTGTCGATTCAGGCACTCAATACGAAAACATTATTAAAAAATTAAAAGAACCCTTTGTATTAAAACAATGCTCAGAGGGATCAAGCATTGGCATTTATATTATTGAGAGCAAAGAGGGGTATTTACAGCATTTTTCTGAAATTGAAAAAAGCAATGATTGGATCATTGCCGAGCAATTCATGCAAGGTGATGAATACACTTCTACATTTTTAGACGGCAGAGCACTCCCGATCATCAAGATCCAAGCAAAAAATCATGAATTCTATGACTATGATGCAAAATATTTGAGTGATGAAACCCAATATATTTGTCCCTGTGGATTAGATGCAGGAATAGAAATGGCAATCAACGAAGAGTGTGAGAGGGTATTCAATCTATTCAATATCAAAGGATGGGGGAGGCTTGATTTTTTTCTAGATCAGCATAACGCTCCAGTAATCCTTGAAATCAATACAGTTCCTGGAATGACAACGCATAGCCTGGTGCCGATGTCAGCAAAAGAGGCAGGAATTGATTTTGAATCATTGTGTTTTGAGATTCTAAAATCGTCGGATTGAACTTTGGCATCGCTTGCAAAAAAAAGAACAAGAAAGAATAGAAGAAGAGGTGCTTTTTCTTCTAGGGCAAAACCCCACCTAAAGAGAAGCACAAGTGGAATGGTTAGAAAAATAATTTATTTAATGATTTTCTCAGGGGCTTTTTTCTCTGCTTTCTCAGTGATCAATCAAAAGATTACTGAAGTTCAATATATGACCGAAATAAATAGAGTTTCTTTGGATGATCTGGAAGCAGTTTCATCAAGAATTTATAACCAAGGTTTTTTGCAAATTAATTTGAGCCAGGTCAAGCAAGAAATAGAAGCAATTAATTGGGTAAAAAGTGCGAGCATCGAAAGACGATGGCCTGATCGTGTAAATATCTTCATTGAAGAAGAGAATATTATTGGTCGCTGGAACAATCAGTCGATTATTAACTCAAAAGGCAGTCTTTTTAATCTCAATCAGCAAACATTACCAAGTGGCTTAATTGAATTTTATGGACCCGATGGTCAGCAAGACATAGTTTTTAAAAAGTACTTAGTATTTACACAAGAATTGGCTGCGAGAGGAATCCTAATTGAAACAATGACACTTGATTTTAAGGGATCATGGAGCATTACAATTAGGCCTGGTATCACCATAAGATTTGGAAAAAATAATGTCAGTGAGAGATTTGAACGTTTTTTGATGATTTGGGATGAATCTCTATTAGATAATTTGGCAGTAATTGAATATATTGACCTAAGATATACAGAAGGTTTTTCAATTAAAAAAAGAAAGTAAATATTCAAATGGCAAGAAGTGGCTCAAGTGAAATCATTGCATCTGTGGATATAGGAACATCCAAGATCGTAGCATTGATAGCAGAAATAAACGGTGACAATGAGCTGAAGATTATCGGAGTAGGTACAGAGCCTTCTCGTGGACTAAAGAAAGGTGTGGTGGTCAATATTGAGTCCACCGTGGATTCAATTGGAAAAGCAATCAAGCAAGCAGAGGGAATCGCAGAATGTGACATCAATACTGTATTTGCAGGCATAGCAGGCAGCCATGTCAGAAGCTATGATGGCCACGGTTTTGTCCGTATCAATGAAGGAGAAGTCTCGCAAGAAGATATTGATGGGGCAGTCGATGCATCCATTGCGATGAAGATTCCATCAGAAGAGAGAATATTGCATGTACTCCCAAAAGATTTTGTAATTGATGGGCAAGACGGAATCTCTGAACCAATTGGTATGTCAGGAATTAGACTTGAAGCAGATGTGCACATTGTAACCATATCAAAAACAGCTGAAGAGAATATTGTGAAATCGCTTGATCAATGTGATCTTGATATTCAAGAAGTGGTCCTGGAGCCGCTTGCATCAAGTATGTCGGTTTTATCGCAAGACGAGAAAGAATTGGGCGCTTGTTTAATTGACATTGGTGGCGGGACAACAGATATTGCAATCTTTAAAGATGGTCAAATTATAACCACGAAGGTCATTCCTGTTGGCGGTGATCATGTGACGAGGGATATAGCTCATGAGCTAAAAACCCCCGTTGATGAGGCTGAGATCATAAAAATTGAACATGCTGCAACGCTCTCAAAGCTGAATGGGTCAGATGAGCTCATTGATGTTCCGAGTGTTGGAGATCGAGAGACCAGAAAGACAGACAGAAAGGTGCTAGGTTCTGTGGTTGAGCAAAGATATGAGGAAATATTTGAGGTTATCAAGAGTGAAGTTGGCAAGATCAGTCTTGATAGCTTAAGAGCCGGTGTCATTTTGACTGGAGGTGCTTCAAAATTAGATGGAGCCGTTGAATTGGCTGAGGCTGTTTTTGACTGTGATGTTAGATTGGGATATCCCAAACCAATGAGCGGAGCATTTGAATCAATCAATGGGCCTGAGCATGCAACCGGTGCAGGGCTTCTCTTGTATGCGCTTGAAAAATATAAATCCAAGCCGGATGATCTAGTAAAACAAAAATCTGCGGCACCCTTTTTCCAAAAAATACAAAACTGGTTTTCATCAAATTTATAAAAAAATATTTGGGATATAGTATCTTTATGATAGTCTTGAGCTGCCTATATCATTGATTTATAGGGAAAAGATACATGTTACATCAAAGAACAATTGCGAGCACTATAGAAACATCAGGTGTTGGTTTGCACAGTGGGAAAAAGGTGCAAATGACATTAAGACCTGCTGCAGAGAATTCTGGAATAAGATTCAGGAGAATGGATACTGACCCAATTCAGGAAGTCCATGCTGTTGCTGAAAATGTAACGGATACGAATCTTGGCACAACCATATCTGAGAATGAAACATCGATAATGACCGTCGAGCACTTGCTTTCTGCATTGGCAGGACTCGGTATTGATAATGTGTACATTGACCTTCATGGTCCAGAGATCCCCATTATGGATGGGAGTGCTGCGTCTTTTATACTTCTTATTGAGTCAGCGGGTATCCAAGAACAATCTGCTGCAAAAAAATTCCTTAGAATCAAAAAGAATATAAGGGTTGAAGAGGATGGAAAATTCGCAGAGTTTAAGCCATTTGACGGCTATCGTCTGACTTTCGATATTGAATTTGAACATCCGATGATTCAAAACGAATTAACACATTTCAGTTTTGACTTTTCTACCATGAACTTTCTTGAGCATATATCGAGAGCCAGAACATTTGGTTTTTTGAGAGATATCGAATCACTGAGATCAAATAATCTAGCCTTGGGTGGAAGTTTAGATAACGCCATTGTGCTCGATGATTATACGATCATAAATAAAGATGGACTCAGATTTGAGGACGAGTTTGTGAGACACAAAATATTGGATGCAATTGGTGATCTTTATCTGATGGGCCATATATTGGTGGGCGAATATCATGGTTATAAATCTGGCCACGACCTGAATAATAAACTGATCAGGAAGCTCTATGCTGATTCTTCAGCTTGGGAGGAGGTCGAGGAAAATGACATTAAAGAGATACCAATTTCATATTGGACCGCTGCACTGGGTAAAACTTAGTTACCGATAGTTGTTCTAAATCTGACCTTGTCTGGGACGATATTGATTTTAGATAAAAATTGCTTAATATTTTTTTCTTCATACCTCAACGCTTCTGTTTCTTCAGCGCTGTTGCTTTCTATGTAGAGTGTTTTATTTTTTAGATATGCATTCTCAATTTTATATGGTTTATCTTTAAAACAATTTTTAAGATGCTTCTGTATTTTTGTTTTTTCATCAAGCAGGCTTGAATTTTCCTTATTCAGCCCTAAATCTTTAGTGATGACCTCTGATATATGTTTCATGGTTGATTTGTACGATGTGAACTATTGGGCAAAATTATTTTTCTTACCAGTATAATATCAGCCTAGTAATTCTATGGGCATCAATTTGCTCATGGGGAATTTAAAAAGGTTTCGATTGAAGAAATTATTCAAAAAAATATTTGGTAGTCGTAATGATAGGCTATTAACTGATTACTCAAAGATTGTCGAGGAGATCAATCTTTTTGAGGATCAATTAAAGGAACTGTCAGATCAAGCAATATTGGCTAAGACTGAGGAGCTTAAATCTAAGTATGCAAAGCATAATGATTTAGATGCAATACTTCCAGAGGCTTTCGCGGTTGTAAGAGAGGCATCTGTAAGGACATTGGGCCTAAGACATTATGATGCCCAAATGATTGGTGGAATCACACTTCACCAGGGAAAAATTGCTGAGATGAAAACAGGAGAGGGCAAGACCCTGGTTTCAACTTTACCAGCCTATCTAAATTCTATTTCAGGTGAGCCTGTTCATATTGTCACAGTGAATGAATATCTTGCAGAAAGAGATGCTGAATGGATGAAACCCATCTATGAATTTTTAGGCCTCAGTGTTGGATGTATTAAATCTGAGCAAAATCCAAGGGAAAGAAAAGAGTCATATGCTTGTGATATCACCTATGGAACAAACAATGAATTCGGGTTTGATTATTTAAGAGACAATCTGGCTTTTGAGAGAGAAAACCAATCACAGGGAGATTTAGGTTTCGCAATTGTCGATGAGGTAGACTCCATTCTAATTGATGAAGCCAGAACTCCTCTCATCATTTCTGGTAAGGCAGAAGATAGCACAGAGCTTTATAAAAGAATGAATTCAATTGTTCCAAAGTTAGAAGAGGCAATTGATGAAGAAGAAACCAAGGATTTTACTGTCGATGAAAAAACAAAACAGGTCTATCTGACAGAATTGGGGCACTCAAATGTTGAGACGCTTTTAAATGGTATGGGTTTATTGGAGACAGGTGAGAGTTTGTATGATCCTCAAAATATTCGTTTGATGCATCATATCAATGCAGCCATTAGGGCTCATAAGTTATTCCAGAAAGATGTCGATTATATCGTCAAAGATG
>JAPOHS010000039.1 GCA_029979325.1 Pseudomonadota bacterium
CAACATAAAAAGTTTCTTCATGCTGGTAAATAGATTTCCACAAAATCAGGTTTCCAAACGAGGGCTTAAGGGTCAAGCGCTGAGCATTATGGCCTCTTGAATCTGCAAGTTCCACTGCAGCTGATAAAGCTCTTTCATATTGCACGAATCCCAGAGATAGATAAAAAGCAATCCATCCAATGGCAATAAAGCTAAATGTCCTTTTTCTAGTTTTCACTGCACTAACTACAAGGATTAACGAAGGAACTGTAAAGAGCGGATCAACAATGGAAATATTATTCCACGTAACTCGCTCGTTTGAGAAAGGCCAAAAGAGTTGAGTGCCATAAGAGGTGCATGCATCAAGCAGTCCATGCGTTGCATATCCTAAGAAGCTTGCTAGATAAACCGTCCTAAAACTCATAGAACCTTTGGTCAGAGGAAAAACAAGAAGAGCAACAATGAGAGAACCAAATGGAATAAAAAAAAGTGAGTGACTGAACTGCCTGTGGTATTCAAGAAATAGGATCGGATCATTTGATGACCGAATCAAAACATCTAGATCAGGTGCCAAGCCAGCAAGAAAACCGATAACCCCGATTCGAAGAATATTTTTCTTATTTGCAGTGGACTGTGCAAAAGCTGCACCAACCGTTCCTTGAGATATTGGATCCATATTGATTCAGTAAATAGTATTAATTATTTATCCTTCCAGTCAGGCAGTCTTTTTTCTATGAAAGCATCGATGCCCTCTTTGGCATCATCTTTCAATAAATTATCACTCATGATCTTGGAGGTATATTTGTAGGCTTCTGATAAATCCATCTCTGCTTGAGCATAGAAAGCCTTCTTTCCAATTGAAACAGTCATTGATGATTTGCTCGCAATCTTTTCTGCTAATGTATTAACCTCTTCTGAAAGATCATCCTTATTAACCACATTATTGATCAAACCAATTTCTTTGGCCTTTTCAGCGTTAATGAAATCTCCGGTGAGAAGCATTTCCATTGCATTCTTCTTTTGCATATTTCTGGAAAGCGCAACCATGGGTGTTGAACAAAAAAGACCAATATTCACTCCTGGTGTTGCAAATTTAGATTCAGTCGAGGCAATTGCAAGGTCGCAACTTGCAACCAATTGACAACCAGCGGCTGTCGCAATACCGTCTACCTCGGCAATGACTGGCTGTGGTGAGTTGACTATTAACTGCATGAGTTTTGAACAATGATCAAAAAGCCTTTGAAAAAAGGCATGCCCATTGTCTTCATTCTCTCTAGCAGAAGTTATTTCTTTCAAATCATGACCTGAGCAAAATACATTACCATTCGCAGCTAAGACGATAACTCTTATAGATTGATCAGAAGATGCAGTTTCTAGCTCATCTTTAAGAATTTGGATCATGCTTTCAGATAAAGCATTTTTTTGATCTAAATTATTCATCGTAAGACGCAAAATTCCGTTGCCAGACTCTTCCTTAATCACGATTCTTGAAACTTTATTCATTATTTTTGAATTCCATCACCCTCTATAAATTGCATAAATAGCATGGCTAAACAAGCTCCCAAGAGCTGAAAGACAATGAACGGCACTATAAACTCTGGGTTTATTCCAGTAAAAGTATCACTGAATCCTCTGGCAAAAGTCACTGCTGGATTTGCGAAAGAGGTTGAAGATGTAAACCAATACCCCGCAGAGATATATAATCCAACTGCTGGTGCAACAGCGAGAGTGCTCAATTTTCTTACCCCAAGAATGGTGATAATAAGGCCAAAAGTTGCGATCAATTCACTGAAATATATATTCAATCCGCTTCTTTCATTTGCAGAAATTTGTATTGGTTCTAAGCCAAACATTGTATTAGCTAGTATTGCACCAAAAAATCCCCCAGCAACTTGGAAGCTAATAAAATAAGAGAATTGCTTCAGTGTTAATTCTTTCTTTAGAAGCATAATCAAGCTAACTGCAGGATTAAAGTGTGCGCCTGAAACCGAGATAAATATCCAAATCAATGCAGTCAGTCCTGCTCCAGTTGCTATTGTGTTTGCCAGTAGCACGCTAAGCTGATCTGAAGATAAGTTCTGAGCCATTATCCCAGAGCCAATAACAATCATTACAAGAAAGCATGTTCCAACAAATTCAGCTAAAAGTTTTCTTATTATCTTATTCATTTTTTTCCAGTTACGACCAAGGTACCTGGCCAATCTTTTTTTTCGCCCGAGTGCCAGCTTTGAACTTCATTCAATCCAGCCGTTTCAAAAATATCAATCCACTCTGATTCTTTTAACATTAGCATCCGAGTGCCAACTTCTTCTTGCCATGAGTGTGAATCAGCATTTTCATAATAATGATCTACCCCAACAATTAATCTCCCATTATTGCTGAGCCATGAATCTGTAATTTTTTTTACAGTCTTTAAAGGATCATCTAAATAATAAAGAACTTCCATGGAATGAATTACATCGTATTGATCGTCTGAATCAAAAGAATTGATATCTGCAAGAATATATTTTGTATCACCACCTCTTGATTCGGCATTGGCTATCATTTGCCTCGCACCATCAATTCCTACTGATTGACCACATAATATATTGTTAGCAACATCACGAACTACCCATCCATTTCCACAACCAAGATCTAAAAAACTAAAATTTTTGCCTATTTTTTCTCTTTCCTCTAAAGCGAAATCTATCATTTCTTTAACAGGCATCGCATGAGTATTTTCCATGCCAACATCTTTACCTTGTTCGGCCCATTCTCCAAATATATCAATTGCTTTTTTCATTCCCACTCAATAGTTGATGGTGGTTTTGAGGATATATCTAACGTGACTCTTGAAATACCAGAGACTTCATTGATGATTCGTGTTGATACATGATCCAAAAATTCATAAGGCAATTTAGCCGAATTTGCCGTCATAAAATCAGTTGTCTCCACTGCTCTTAAAGCAATGACATATTCATATTTTCTCCCATCGCCCATGACGCCAACAGATTTGACTGGTAGAAAAACTGCAAATGCCTGACTTACTTTGTCGTATAGATTCTCTTTATGTAGTTCCTCAATAAAAATATCGTCGGCCAACCTCAATAGATCAGCGTACTCTTTTTTAACTTCTCCTAAGATTCTCACTCCCAAGCCAGGACCTGGGAAAGGATGTCGATCAACCAACTTTGAGGTCAGTCCAAGTTCTTTGCCAATTTTTCTTACCTCGTCTTTGAATAAATCCCTAAGAGGCTCTACCAGTTTTAATTTCATATCCTCAGGGAGGCCGCCAACGTTATGATGTGACTTAATTACATGAGCTTTTCCCGTCTTCGATCCTGCTGACTCTATAACATCTGGGTAAATGGTTCCTTGAGCCAACCATTTCACATTTTCTAACTTTGAAGCTTCATCCTCAAAAACCTCTATGAATGTTCGACCAATTATTTTTCTCTTGTCCTCTGGATCATCAATACCTTTAAGCCTCTCCAAAAAAATATCCTCAGCATTGACTCTGATGACATTGAGATTCATATGCTCTGAGAATGTCTCCATGACCTGATCACCTTCATTTAGACGAAGAAGACCATTGTCTACGAAAATACAGACCAATTGATCACCGATCGCTTTGTGCAAAAGGGCAGCTACAACTGAGGAATCAACACCACCTGATAATCCGAGAAGAACCTGATCATCGCCAACCGCTTCCTGAACTTCTTTGATGTCTTTTTCAATGATTTTTCCTGGATTCCAATCATTTCCACATCCACAAATATTGTGAACAAAGTTTTCAATGATTCTCTGTCCGCAACTTGTATGAGTGACCTCAGGGTGGAATTGGAGCCCGTAAAATGATTTATCTTCATTTGCCATTGCCGCTGAAGGTGAGTTTGCACTGGTACATATTGTTTGGAATCCCTCAGGCAAAAATTCAACTCTGTCTCCATGGCTCATCCAAACCGCTTGCTCGCCATCAGTCTCAATGCCCTCCAAAAGACGGCTATTTGCTTCCATTTTTGCATCGGCATGACCAAATTCTCTTTCATTGGATGGTGAAACTTTCCCTCCGAGTTGTTCTGTCATCACTTGCATCCCGTAACAAATACCTAGAATGGGAAGATCCATTGAGTAAATCTCTTTGGATGGTTTGGGTGCATCATCAATGAATGCAGATTCGGGTCCGCCTGAGAGTATTAATCCAGATGGCTTAAATGATTCAATGGCGTTGAAATCAATATCGCCTATATAGATCTCACTATAAACACCCGCCTCCCGAACTCTTCTTGCAATCAGTTGGGTATATTGTGAACCAAAATCAAGTATGAGAATTCTGTCTTGCATTAAGAACTAATCGACAGAGTAATTGGGTGCTTCTTTGGTGATGCTGACATCGTGAACATGCCCTTCTCTTTTTCCAGAATCTGTGATTCTGACAAACTCAGTTTTTGTCTGGAGTTCCTGGATATCTTTACATCCTGTGTATCCCATTGACTGTCGCAATCCACCAACAAGCTGTTCGATGATTTTTGAAAGCTTCCCTTTATAAGGCACCCTTCCTTCAATGCCCTCTGGGACCAATTTTTCTGCCTCCTCTACATCGCTTTGGAAATATCGATCCTTGGAGCCGTGTTGTTGAGCCATTGCTCCCAAAGAGCCCATACCACGATATGATTTAAAACTTCTTCCTTGATAAAGCTCTATCTCACCTGGTGATTCCTCTGTTCCAGCAAATAGACTGCCCAACATGATACTGTCAGCACCTGCTGCAATTGCTTTTGCTATGTCTCCTGAATAACGAATGCCACCATCTGCGATGATGCATGTATCTGTTCCCTTCAGCTCTGTTGCAACATCAGCAATTGCTGTGACTTGAGGCATACCGGCTCCTGCAACCACGCGAGTAGTGCATATTGAGCCAGGGCCTATTCCAACTTTAACCGCATCTGCTCCTGCTTCTGCAAGGGCTTTCGCAGCCTCTCCTGTCGCAATGTTTCCAGCAATGACCTCTAGATCAGAGTGCATGTTCTTTATTGATTTAACCTGATTGATCACCCCTTCGGTGTGTGCATGTGCCGTATCTACAACGATCACATCTACACCAGCTGATTTGAGTGCCTCTACCCTATCCTGAGAACCATCGCCAACACCAACAGCTGCTCCAACCAAAAGTGCGCCATTCCCGTCTTTTGACGCGAGCGGAAAGTCTGTCGCTTTCTGAAAGTCCTTGGCAGTGACCATTCCTTTTAACTCGAACGAATCATTAACCACCAGCACTTTCTCAATTCTGTGCTGATGGAGCAATCTCAAAACCTCTTCCTCATCTGCACCCTCTTTGACGGTGACAAGCTTATCCTTGGGAGTCATCACACTGCTTACCAAGCCATCAAGATTGGTTTCAAATCTTAGATCACGATTGGTGACAATACCCACTGTTATGCCATTATCAACGACTGGTACACCTGAGATATTATTGAACTTTGTGATATCCAAGACCTCTCTGATGGTGATGTCAGGACTGACTGTGACTGGGTCAGAAATAATTCCGCTTGCAAACTTTTTTACCCTATTGACTTGTGATGCTTGCTCTTCAACGCTGAAGTTCTTATGGATGATTCCTATCCCGCCCTCTTGTGCAATAGCGATTGCGAGCTGATATTCAGTCACTGTGTCCATGGCTGCAGACAATAATGGAATTCGGATAGAAAGATTTCTTGTCAGTTTCGTTGAGAGATTTGTTTCGCGAGGAAGGACATCCGAGTAGTTCGGTTTGAGAAGTACATCGTCGAATGTTAAGGCAGTTTTCTCTATCGTCATTGACATTTCCATTTATATGATGGATTTGTCAATGGAATTTTACACTCCTTGAGTTATTTGTAAACTGAAGCCTGTTCAATTTTGTATAATTTTTTTATGGATCCATTCGAAAACCAAGAACACATATACAGCATTTCCGAATTAAATGATGAGGTGGCCTCAACTTTGACAGAGGCTTTTGGTGTTATTTGGGTTGAAGGAGAAATATCAAACCTAATGCGGTCTGCAGCAGGTCATGTTTACTTCTCACTCAAAGACGAGTCTGCCAGTGTTCGCTGCGCCATGTTTAGGATGCAAAATCAATCTCTTGATTTTGAATTAAGAGATGGCATGCAGATGCTTGCAAGAGCAAAAGTGGGGCTCTATAAACAGAGAGGTGAATTTCAACTGATTGTAGAGTATGCAGAGGAAAGCGGTGAGGGTTTGCTGAGGCAAAAGTTTGAACTTCTAAAACAAACACTGCAGAAAGAGGGCTTATTTGATGAGGTTCATAAAAAGCCTCTGCCAAAAATGCCTGAAACAATAGGACTGGTCACCTCACCGAAGGGTGCTGCAGTTCAAGACATAATAAAAACAATCAAAAGACGTTATCCCATGGTGGGTGTTATTGTTTATCCCACTCTCGTTCAAGGCAATGAAGCCACAAAAAAAATTGCTTCAGCAATAGATATTGCAAATGAGAGAGATGAATGCGATGTCATCATCATATCCAGAGGTGGCGGTTCTCTCGAAGACCTTTGGTGCTTTAATGAAGAATTGGTTGCGCGTTCAATCTTTGATTCCAAAATTCCGATTATCTCAGGAATTGGTCATGAAACAGACTTCACCATAGCGGATCTGGTTGCTGACCTGAGGGCTGCTACTCCAACTGCAGCAGCTGAAATTGCACTTCCTACGACAAACCAGATCATTGATCATTTAAACCGTTACATGTTTGATATCAGTCAACTCATTGACTATAAAGTTAATGATTTTAGACATCAGCTAAAATCTGCATCTCTTCGAATGCAGGCAAATCATCCGCAGTCGAAATTACAATTCAATATGCAAAAGCTTGATCTGATCAATGAGAAAATGCAAAAGTTGCCAATGATGCAATTGAGAGATCTCAAAAATATCTTTAAAATCTCTTTTTCAAAACTTCTCGCAATCAATCCCAAAATAAATATCGAGTCAGAAAGGCAAAACCTTAGAATCAAAGATATGGCACTATCAAATGCCATGGTTGGTCTTATTGAGAGCAAAAGAAATCATTTCTCCGTGCTCACGGCTCAATTGGAAGGAGCATCACCACTTCAATCATTGAATAGAGGTTATGCACTTGTGACCAGTGAAGATGGTCAAAATATAAAATCAGTTAAGAAGATTAAAACCGGAAAAACAGTCAAGACAAAACTATCGGATGGTTCTTTTATATCAAGGGTTGAAAAGATCAACTCAGATTGAGGCTATTTCTTTTTCTTTCTTATGCGGATGATTCGTCTTCTTTTTTTCCACTGACGAGTGGTGAGTTTATTTCGCTTTCCTGCGAAAGGATTGTCACCGTCTTTGAAAATCAATCTGATCGGCGTTCCTTTAAATTGAAATGCCTTTCGGATTTGTGATTCCAAAAATCTTTTGTAATTGTCTCTTAACTTACTGGTTTGAGTTCCATAAATAATAAATGTAGGAGGCTGATGATTAACCTGTGTTGCATACTTCAGCTTAATTCTTCTGCCTTGAACATAAGGCGGTGGTTTGGTTTCCGTGAGTTTTTCGATCAAAGTGGAAATCTTTGATGTTGGAACATCTTGCATCGAACTTTTTGCGGACTCAATGGCTGTGTCAATCGTTTTCTCAAGCTGCATGGACTTCAATGCTGAAACCTCAACCGTCTGAATAAAACTGGCAAATTTTAGCCTGCGCTTGATTTGCCTATCTAATTGTTCTTTTTGCTCATCATCCAAAAGATCATACTTATTCAATGCAATGCAAAATGCTCTTCCAGAATTAATAACCAGTCCGATCAGCGAAAGATCCTGATCTGTTATACCCTCTGAAGCATCGATGATGACAATGACTGAATCAGCTAAATCTATGGCCTGGAGTGCTTTAACAACACTGAATTTTTCAATGGTTTCATCAACTTTTTTCTTCCTCCTGATGCCTGCTGTATCGATCAGAACAAGCGGAATGTCTTGATAATTAAAATCAATGAATATGCTGTCCCTTGTTGTCCCTGGTCTATCCTGAGTGAGCACTCGTTCTTCTTTAATGAAAGAATTGATAAAAGTGGATTTACCAACATTTGGCCTTCCGACCAATGCGATCGACATCTCGTTCTCATCTAATTCACGAGCAGTTGAATCAATATCGGGTTGATCGATTTTTTGTTCAATCAAGTCAATCAAATCAGCACAGTTGTCTCCTCTTTTTGCTGAGAGAGAAACCATTTCTTTAAGACCTAAATTATAGAAATCAGCCTCTAAGTCTTCACTCGACATGCCTTCAACTTTATTGACAACTAAAATTGTATCTTTGTTTTTCTTTCTTAGATCAAGTGCGACCTCGCGATCACTGTTTGTAAGCCCCTCACGACCATCAACCACGAAACAGACTAAATCCGCTTCCTCAATCGCGGTTTCAGTTTGCTCTTGAATGGTCTGAGACAACTCACCGTGATCAAAGTCTAGACCACCTGTATCGATGACTATGAGATCATTTTTTTCAGATTGAATATGACCATATATTCGATCTCGAGTCAGTCCCTCAATATCAGCAACCAGTGCAGCAGTGGTTCCGGTCAGCTGATTGAATAGAGTGGATTTCCCGACATTCGGTCTTCCGACTATGGCAACAATTGGTAACATGATATGGCCCTCATCTTATCGTGATGATTGATTAGGGGCTTTTACGGAAAAGAGATTGCCGCCATCCGTTTGCACATATATTGAGTCGCCTATTGCCAGGGGTGAAGATGTGATTTTATCTGATCCAATACTGGTTCTTTGAAGAATTTCACCATCTTCTTTACTCAACCAATGAAGATAGCCTTCAAGATCACCGATGACAATGGCATCACCAATGATAGCAGGTGCACTTGGATAACGATGAAGCAGTGTTTCTTTTTGCCATACTTCTCGACCAGTAAACCTTGAAAATGCTCTGACCGTCCCATCCGCTTCAGATGCGTATACAACATCATCATCGACATCCATACCAGAATATAGCGACGCTTCGGTTAGCCAAATGATATTGCCACTTTCAATTGCCAATGCTGCCAATGCACCTTGATAACTTCCGGCATAGACTTCATTACCAAAAATAACGAGTGGCGCATCGATGTCGCTCACTTTTTCAATCTCTGTTCTGCCTCCGGGTGGAGTCAACATGGTTTCCCAAAGAAGGCTGCCATCGTTTAAATCATAGGCTGTAATCTTTCCATCATCAAAGCCACAGATGACTGCATTTGATATCACAACCGGTGCCGATGTTCCTCTCAAACTGAGCCTTGGCACGTCATGAGATGAAGTCCATTGAAGACTACCATCATTTACTGAATAAGAAGCAAGATTTCCATCCACTGAACGGACAAATACTGAATCATCTTTGATGGCAACGGGTGCCAGTATTTCACTCGATGCCTCACTTGTCCAAATGACGTCCCCTGTCATGGAATCAATACTGATAAGCTCACCATCATTGGTACCAAGAACCAAGATTCCGTTGCGGTAAGTTGGACCAGCCGTAAATGCCATTTCAAAACTCTCTCTCCATAGTTTTTTACCGGTTTTCATATCGATGGCCATTACATTTCCATCAAAGCTGGCAGCAAAGATTGTTTCTCCATCTGTATCTGGCCTCAGC
>JAPOHS010000003.1 GCA_029979325.1 Pseudomonadota bacterium
TTGCTCAATAAATTCATTTGATTGAGTATATCGAGAAAATGTCTCTTGATTCTGTTCCTCAACCCAAGCCAATGATCTCTTGCCCTCAACTTCTTCTAACCAAAGATAAGGATCTGGCTCATCTGAAATTACGCTTTGTGACAGCAATCCGATGAATAAACATGATAGATAATATTGCAGTGCCTTCATTTCAATCACCTCTCTAGAGATATTTTTCAAAAAATAAAATAACGGTTTGCTCATAGATGTCTCTGTTTTCTTTTTTTCTGAATCCATGCCCTTCATTTAATGCATTCATATACCATACAGTTTTTTCTTTTTCTTCAAGGGATTTCACGACTTGTTCTGATTCTGTCACTGGAACCCTAGGGTCATTTTCACCCTGAACGACAAGTATTGGGACGTTGATTTCCTCAATATTATTGTTTGGACTGATCGATTCCAGAAATGCCCTCATTTCAGGATCTCTCTCATCTCCATACTCTACTCGTCTTAGGTCTCTTCTGTAGTCTTCGGTGTTTTCTAAAAACGTAACAAAATTGGAAATGCCGACAATATCAACTGCAGCTTTCAAGCGATCAGAATAATGTGTCGCGCTTGCAAGAACCATGTAACCTCCATAAGATCCTCCGATGACTGCAACTCTTTTAGAATCAAGACAGGGTTGACCCTCTATCCAATCCAGAAGTGCACCGATATCTCTAACAGAATCCTCTCTCAGAAAACCATTGTCCAGACCCAAATAACTCTTCCCATAGCCATCACTGCCTCTCACATTCGGCGTGATCACTGCAGCACCCAGTCTTTTGGACCACAATTGTATCCTTTGACTAAAAGAAGGCCTGGATTGCGACTCAGGGCCGCCATGAATAGATATGATAACGGGTTGAGGTTCTCTACACTCTTTCGCATAAATAAAAGCAGGTATCATCCTTCCATCAAAGCTTTTATATGAAATGAGTTTTGGCTCGACAAATTCAGAAACATCCAAACCACCAATCTCAGAAACAGTCCATCGATTTAAATCACCATACAGCAGTGGATTGTTCTTCAGATCAAGAACATAACTATCAGACGGGGTTTGATAGCTGTTGATGGTTAAACCCAATTTTGACCCATCTTCACTGAACTCAAAACCGCCGACCAGACCAATAGGTATGCTTTTGACTTTTCTGTATTTCATCGATGTGGTATCCATGAGATACAAAGAACTCATGCCGCCCTCATTCGCAGTAAAAGCAGCCCTCTTGTAATCAGAGGAAATAGCAAAACCACCAATATCCCATGGTATATCCTTCGTCAAAACATTGATTTCATTTGTTTTCAGATCTTTGTGAGCCAATTGATTGAATTCACCATACTCATTGGTCAAGAAGAATACTCCGTTCTGTGATCGATCAAAAGAGAGGATTGCATTGTATGATTCAATCTCATTTGATCCGAGAATCATTTCTTTCTTTTTGGACTCAACATCCAATATGTAAGCTTTTGCATTCGTGATCGATATATAATTCTGAATCAATATCTTTTTGCCGTCCTTCGACCAATCGCTTGGCCCCCACCAAGTGCCATCTGGAGCTTCCAAAATCATCTCGGCCGAATTTGAATCTTTGGAATCCATCATCCATACATCATTGGATCGCCCGTTTCGCCGGGTACTCTGATATGTGATTCTCGAGCCATTTTTCTCCCACAATGGTCCGCCATTTCTTGATGTGCCATCTGTGAGCATGACTGAAGAGCCGTCCTTTGTGTCTAAGAGGAAGATCTGATTATTTTCTGTTCCGCCCGCATCCATTGTAAATGCAATCGATTTGCCTCCCGGCTTCCTAGAAATTGATCCAATTGGTTCATCAAAGAACGTAATCTGCTCTCTTGCTCCACCTTGTTTTCTCACTCTATGCAATTGGCTCACATTTCCAAAGCGAGTTGTGATGAATATCTCATCGCCTTCTCGATTGAATCCTCTAAAAGGAGCAGATCGAACATTCTGATATTGCGTGAGATCTTGCTGAATGCTTTCAGGGATCAGTGGAATATTCTTGAGAATTAGATTGCCATTGTTTTCTGTCCTGTCATCTGCAAAAGCAAATACCGAAGAAAACAATAATGTATATAACATCAAATGAAGAGATTTCCTCATACAAAATCACCCTATTTTATGATTTATATTGGGTGTAAGATTATACGCTGTTATCGGCTAATATATTAGCCTTTATCGATATCAATAGAGCTCAATCCTGGCCAAATCGATCTGCGCATCATATTCTTTTCCGATCGCTACAATTCCGATCGATTTGATGTTGGAAGCATTGAATGATTTAGGCTGATAAAAGTTTGATTTGATGAAACTATCCAACGGTAAGTCTATTGTTTGCCAGTCATCAGAGGCAAAAAACTGATATGAATAATACTGCCAAGGCGCTGGGGTCAGGCGAGTCCTGATATGAAGTTCATAATTTTCATTGTTTCCTCTGACTTTTATCCGAATGCCTTGATATTTCTTCTGAGGGATACCTGAAATCCCAGTTGCAAACTGAATGAAACCGCCGTTGTTCTCTTTGCTTACAAATCCTGTGAGACGATAGTAACTCAAGTCTTTGTCTTGACGATACTCCAAGTTACCTTTTGAAACTCCCCCCATGACTGTGTCAGTGAAATAAACCCAGTTTCGATCATTGGGATTGCTGAGATCATCGATAATATATGCATCTGTTTGATCATTCATAAAAAGAAGTATAAATATTAAAAAAAACATTTTCATAGCCAAATCTTCGTCCAATCCCCCGACATAGATTTTCAAATTAACTTCATTTTTATTAATCATTAATGTGTTATAAAAAAGAGGTGAAGGCGCCAATGAAATATCGAATTTTGATTCTCGCTTGCATTTTATTGCAAATTGGAAACCTAAATGCAGTGCCTGCTGATTACGAAGCTGTCTATACAGTAAAGCTCTTGCAAGCAGATGGAACATTGAGAGCAAAATTAGAAAACAACGATGGAACCTATACTTACACCCTAAAAACAGAGCCCACAGGCTTCTGGAAACTCATTGCAAATGGATCGATCAATGAATCAAGTGAATTCGAGATCATCAATGATGAGATAAGGTCAATCAATTATCGTCTTAACGATACCATCAGACGAAACGCTAGAGAATCTGAGGTTGACTTCGATTGGAGTAAAAAAGTGATCAAGGGTTTCTACAAGGATCGAGTCATTGATTTTAATATAGAAAAACGCATCCTCACGAGGATACTCCTGCAAATAGAAATCATGCATCAAAAACAAAGAAATAATCTGGAAGACACATATTTAATAATTGATAAAGATGAGATTAAAGAAATTGATATCACTTCATCCAATTCTGGAAAAAAGATTTCTGTTCCTTTCGGCTCATACGATGTTACTGAAGTCTCTCATCGATCAAAGAATTCAAACCGTATAAATACTTTCTGGCTCGCACCTGAATTAGACTTTATACCCGTAAAGCTGGAACAAACTGAAGGCAATAAGGTGAATTTTGAAGCCAATTTGGTTCAGTTGAACAGATAATCTTGTAAAACTTTTTTTTAGTCTATATACTGACCGACCGATCGGTAAGTATAGAATCATGGAAAGCACTGAAATCATATTAAATAAGGCCGAAAAACTCTTTGCTGACTCAGGCTTTGGTTCAGTCTCTATGACCAATATTGCCAACGCATGTAATATGAGCAAGGCAAACCTTTATCATCACTTTTCTTCAAAAGAAGATCTTTATATCCAGATTCTTACTAGGGCTCAGAAAAAAACACGAAATATTTTAGAAAAAACGAAAGAGATCACTGGGACATACATTGAAAAAATTGAGTTTTTTATCAATGAGCACCTGAATCAAATGCTAGAGGATCCAATGAAGTATAAACTTCTGGCAAGAGAATTTTCTGATCTCGGCCTCTCCTCTGCTGCAATACCAACTCGTGCAATACCAAGCGTTGGACTGATGGAGCAAAATTTATCACAGATCGTTGACCTGATAGACCAAGCAAAAAAGGCTGAGGAAATCATTGAAGAGGCTGACAGCAGGCTGCTTGCATATCAGTTGCTCTCTCCAAATTTAACTTATATCACACACCAGAATTTGATTGATTCTGTATTTAAGGGGCTCGGTCCATCATCAAATAAAAACTTCTCCAAAACACTGACCACTAATCTTCTTAGAGGAGTAAAACGAAATGACTAGCCTGCATAAGAGAATCATTCCGATTATTTTACCATTTGTCCTGTTCGCAATTGGTGCCAACTCACAGATCGTTGTCAGTACAACCTATCCAAGTACTCAAGAAATGAATGAGGAAGAAGATTTAATGGGCCTTATTTACAGCAAATCTTCTCCAAGCTTGGCAGTGGAAGTATCTGGACGTGTGGTTGAGATCATAGCCGATGTTGGAGATGAGGTAAAAGCTGGAGATATTTTGGCAAGAATTGACTCGGAGAAATATAATCTCCAGTTTTCTCAAGCAAAAGCAGAGATCGCAAGGCTCAGTGCGCTTCTTATTAACCAGCAACTCGATCTACAGAGAGCTGAAAAACTGTTTAAAGACAATCTTGTTTCTGAGGAAATGATGGATAGAACCAGGGCGGAGTTTAATGCGCTCAAAGAACAAATGAATGCAGCAGATGCTCAACTTTTAAATGCCAAGAGACTGATTGAAGAAACGAATATAAAAGCACCGATTGATTCAGAGGTTGCCACTAAGTACATTGACGCGGGTGATTATGTTCAGCCAGGAATGGTTGTATATGAACTCGTAGACACAAAAAACTTGAAAGTTAATCTGTCATTCCCTGAATACTTGAGCCCCAAGTTAAAAAAAGGACTGGAGGTTCGCATCACTTCCCCAACCAATCCAAATGAGGTTGTTGTATCAAAAATCAGTGACATTAAGCCGAATATTGATGCTCGAAATAAATCATTGACGACGATCATTGATTTTGAAAATCCAGGCACATGGCTGCCTGGAGCCAGCTCAAGAGCAACGGTTATTTTCTCAAAATTTGAGAATGCGATTGTTGTTCCGCAAATCAGTGTGGTGAGAAGATCCGTTGGTGAAGTCATCTATGTTGTGAATGGAGATAAAGTCAAAGAAACACCAGTTAGAACTGGACTCCGTCAAGAAGGATATATTCAAATATTAGAAGGCATCGTAATAGAAGATGAAATTGTTAAAGATGGTGCTGGCTTTCTCACTGACTCCTCAATCATTGAAATTATAAATTAATATGAGCTTGCCTGAGGTATCAGTTAGACGCTTTGTTTTCGCTGTAATGATCAACTTGGTCATTGTTCTATTCGGTTTGATATCGGTTAATCGAATCTCAATAGATCGTTCTCCTGATATAGATTTTTCACTGATTTCAGTCACAACAGTTTTGCCAGGTGCCAATCCCGATGTTGTTGATTCAAGCGTTACAAACATCATTGAGGGTGCAGTCAATAGTATACCTGGTATTGATGATGTTCGATCGAGATCAGCCCCAGGTGTATCCAATGTTTTTATACAGTTTCTATTAGAAAAAGACCTCGATATTGCGTTCAATGAAGTCCAATCAAAGGTGGGGCAAATCAATTCTCAATTACCCGATGATGCTGAAACTCCAATCATCAGCAAAATTGAAACTGGCGAAATACCCATTATCTGGCTGGCTTTGAGAGGCAATCGCACACTTCAAGATTTGAGTGTTTATGCAAAAAATGTTCTCAAAAGAAAGCTGGAAACCATCGATGGTGTAGGAAGCATTGTTATTGGGGGAGAGCAAGAGAGGAATATACGAGTCAATTTGGATTTTAATCGAATGAGTGCTTTTGGTATCACTGTCCAAGATATTGTAATGGCATTCAGAAATGAACACATCAAACTACCTGGTGGTTTCCTCATTGATAACAGTAAAGAGGATTTATTAAAGCTTGATCTTGAATCGCATAATGTTGAAGAAATCGAAAACATCATTGTCACCTATGATCGAAATCGTGCAATAAAGATAAAAGACATTGCCGAGGTAAAAGATGATGTCAGAGATCTAAGGAGCATGGGTCGGTTTAATGGCGATCCATCAATCGGAATTGGTGTAACTAAAATCCGTGGCGAAAATACAGTCGAGATCATTGAGAAGGTAAAAGCCAAAATTAAATCTGACATTGAGCCGACATTGCCAGCTGGAATAACGCTCGATATTGGAACAGATGACAGCAGTTACATCTATGAATTAATCAGTGGGCTTGGACAGAACATATTTGTTGGATTCATTGTCGCATCGCTGATCGTTCTCTTGTTTTTAAGAAGTTACTCAAGCATGGCCATTGTGAGCATCACCATACCAGTCTCGCTTTTTGGTGCAATTTTCATTATGTATGCATTTGGTCTCACGCTAAATACCATGACGATGCTCGCGTTGCTCTTACTCATTGGGATTGTTGTAGATGATGCCATTGTTGTGCTTGAAAATGCACAAAGGAATTTAAATGAAGACACGCCTGAAGAGCGTATCAGAGCGAGTATCACTGGTGCCAATGAGGTTTTCTTACCAATTGTTTCATCCACACTTGTATTGGTGGCATTGTTCACTGTTGTTTTTTTTATGGAAGGAATTGCGGCAAGGTTTTTTAGATCATTCGGTGTTGTGGTTTCTACTGGCGTCCTTGTTTCAACTTTTGTGGCTTTGACGCTCACGCCTACACTTGCTTCAAAATTCCTTAAAACCAAGAAAGAGTCAAATCGAGTATTTGATGGTTTCAATCGGAAATTCACCGTCATTGAAAATCGTTATCGAGAAATGATTGAGTGGTCACTGAATGAAAAGAAAAAAGTTTTATCTTACGCCGGTCTTTTTGTTTTATTGTCGTTTGTCGGATTTACCCAATTGAGTGGTGGGTTTTTTCCTGAGGAAGACGAAGGCCAATTTACAATCACGGTTAAAACACCTGTTGGAACAGGCATTGACTATACAAATGATCGATTATCAGCGGTGGAGAGTTTGTTGGAGGAATATGAAGACATTGAATCCTATTTCACCATCATGGGTTCTGGTAACCCAGTAAAAGCAGTGAATATTGGGATAGTCTATGTCAGGCTTACACCCAGCAATGTTCGTGGATATAAACAGTATGAAATCATCCCCATACTCAGAGAGAGACTGAATAAGATTCCAGGAATCAAAGCATTTCCTGCGCCTATGTCATTTGCCTCTGGGACAAGAGGTGAAGCCATGCAATTCACAGTTTCAGGACCAGATCTTAATATCCTCAATGAATCCATCAATGCTTTCCTCAGCAAGCTTGCTGAAACACCAGAACTGGGAGATGTCGACTCAAGCATCGAATTAAATCTACCCCAAGTGAACTTGGAAATAAAAAGAGAACTAGCTTCAGAAATGGGTCTATCAACAAGACTGATTGCTGAGGCGGCGAATATCTTTGCAGGAGGTATCGATGTTGCTCGCTTCAATGACGCGGTTGGAGATGGGGAAAGATACAAAGTGAGGCTAAAGGGTCAATATGATATGTCCATTGATGATCTGGATAAAATCTATCTTAGAACACCGTCAAAAGAATTGGTTCGACTTGATACGGTTGCAACCTTCAATGAAACAGTTGGCCCATCAGAAATAACGAGGCTGGATAGAATGTACAGCGCATATTTTTATAGTGATCCCACAACGTCTTTGAGTAATGCAATTCAACTGATTGAAGATGCTGCAGCCGAAACACTTCCTGTGGGTTACGAAGTCGGCTTCTTTGCTAGAGCAAAAGAGTTTAAAAGAACCAGTAATCAGATGCTTTTTGCATTTCTTACCGGCCTAATCTTGGTTTATATGGTTCTTGCCAGTCAATTCAACTCATTTAGACAACCATTGATTGTGATGATCTCTCAACCACTAGCCGTCATTGGAGGAACATTTGGAATCTGGATAGTTGGATCGGATCTTAATATATTTTCGATGACCGGGCTTGTCTTACTGACTGGGCTTGTGGCAAAGAATTCGATCCTATTGATTGACCGAACCAACCAAGAAAGACAAAAAGGCTTGGAAATTGATGAAGCCTTATTGAGTGCATGCCCGAGGAGACTCAGACCCATTTTAATGACATCACTGACATTGATACTTGCGATGATGATGCCCGCTTTGGGAATTGGATCTGGTGTTGAATTGAGTCAACCGCTGGCCATTGCAATTGTGGGAGGAATGATCAGTTCAACGTTCTTAACATTGGTGATCGTACCAATCATTTACTCCTCTGCTGAGAAAAGGAAGCTTAGAAAAAGACTTTATAATCTAGAAAGAAGTGCTTCTAACTCAAATACGTGATTCTGGGTTCCATGAGCTTGAACTTTGATTGAACCCAAGATTGATCCAAGCTTTCCAGATTTTTCCCAGCCCAGATCATTGATCATTCCATAGATCAATCCTGCTCGGTAAGCATCACCACAACCGGTGGGGTCTGCTTCATTTTCAACTGGTATGGGATCAATTGAAAGCACTTGGTCTTCAACATAAATATCTGAGCCTTGACCACCTTTGGTAACGATCATCGCTGCAACTTTTTCTTTGATCTGATTCTGTTCGAGCCCTGTGATCTCTGAAAGAAGATTTGCTTCATATTCATTGAGAATAATCCACTTGGCCTGGTCAATAAAATTTAAGACTTCTGACTTATCAAACATTGGAAGCCCTTGACCAGGGTCATACATAATTGGAATGCCTTTGTTATGCATCTCATTGGCATGCAAAATGGTGCTCTCCTTCCCGTCTGGTGAAAGAATAACCATCTCTATCCCGTCTGCATCAGGAATTGGATTGTTGTGTCCCTCTTCCATCGCTCCGGGGTGAAATGAGGTCAACTGATTATTTTTTTGGTCAGTGGTGATAAAACATTGTGCGGTATACATATCTTCAATCACCTTGATACCAGATATAGAAATATCATTGGCCTCCATCCATGCTCGATAATCACCGAAATCTTTACCCACGGTCGCACAAATGATGGGTTCCATGCCTAGCTTCTTCATATTAAATCCAATATTGCCAGCACAACCCCCAAATTCTTTTCTCAGTCTTGGGACATTGAATGCAACGCTCAATATATGAATCTGATCCGGAAGAATGAAATCACCAAACTCACCATCGAACTCCATTAAATAGTCATAGGCAACTGATCCGCAAACAACAACAGACATCAAATACTCCTTATCGATTAATTTTTAGCCATGATTGACTCCACTTCGTCAATCTCTTTAGGCAAAGCTTTTGTTAGAACATCGCAACCGCTTTTAGTGACAAGAACATCATCTTCTATCCTGATGCCAATGCCTCTGTATTGAGATGGAACATTCTTATTCTTCTTGGAAATATAAATACCAGGCTCAATGGTTAAAACCATGCCGGGTTTGAATTTTCTAGATTTTCCTTTTTGATCCATATAAGCGCCGACATCGTGAACATCCATTCCAAGCCAGTGCCCAATACCATGCATATAAAAATCCTTATAGGCTTCAGACTTAATCAACTGATCCAATCGTCCTTTCAACAGCCCAAGTTTTTTAAGGCCTTGAGTCAATCCTCTGATGGCTTCTGATTGCAAACCCTCAAAAGTTTGCCCTGGCTTGACGCTGTCAATTGCAGTCTTTTGAACTTTCAGAACCACCTCGTAAATCTCTTTTTGCTCTTTGCTGTATTTGCCTGATATTGGTATTGTTCGAGTAATATCAGCCGCATACATTTCATGCTCACATCCGGCATCGGTTAACAAAAGTTGTCCTTCTTTCATTTCATCCCGATTGCTGATGTAATGAAGCGTGCAAGCATTCTCGCCTGAGGCAACAATGCTAGTATAGGCAGGGACTGCGCCGTGCTTGCCGAATTCATGAATAATATCTGCTTCAATTTGGTACTCGTATACTCCGGGTTTGCAATTCTTGAATACTCGTTTATGCGCATCGACAGAAATCTTGGCTGATTGTTTCATCAAGCTGATCTCATTTCTGGATTTGATGAGTCTCATTTCATGAATCAGTGGTTCCAAGGCTTGAATCTCAGATGGCACAACACCGCCTCTCCTCTGCCCTGCTCTCACATCATTAAAGCTCTTCATTAAAGTCTTATCCAAAACATCATCTTGCCCAAGTGTGAAAAATATTTTCTGTCGGCCCAAAAAGAGAGATGGAAGAATTGGCTCCAAGTCTTCAATCTTAAAACTCTGGTCTGCTCCAAAATTCTTCTTCACGCCATTGAGTCCTTCCATATGACCATCCCAAATCTCAGTCAAAGGGTTTTTTGCCCTCAAACACACAATGAAAGCCCCGTCTTCTCTTCCAGGTGCTAAAATCATGACGGCATCAGGCTCAGAGAACCCGGTAAAATAATAGAAATCGCTATCCGGTCTATAGGGATAGTCTGTGTCTCGACTTCTTACTCGTGTATTGGCTGTTGGGATTACAGCAATACCATCTTTGCCAATTAACTTGGCGAGTCTGCGTCGTCTTTTTTCAAATTCTTTATTCATGAGTCTGATCTAAATTCATCATAAATCATTTGTACACTTAATCGAACAAATTCAATTAGCTCCATCAGTGCCAGTTCATCATCGACCTCTTCACTGATCGAATGCGAGTCCAGTTTAGAGATTTGTGTAAAATCTTCAATGATTTCGAATGATTCATTGTTTTCAACTTGATCAATTTTAAGGTCATGCTCTGTTAAGAGGAAACTGACGCCATCTATGAAGCCCTGGCACCATATAGAAAGCGCCTCAGCCCTTTCTTGAATCGAGCTGCTCTCGCCCGGAATGATTAGCTCGAAGCTTAAATCTCCAGCATGAAGCCTGTTTGAATCTGTTTCAATGATCCTTTGAAGTGCTTTTCTGTATGTTGCTATTTGGACAGATACAGTGGCTCCATCATCGGATTTATCAAGTGGAATAAACTCCTCAAAAGAGTCGCTTTGAAAACAAATCTGAGAACATATCCCGCCATGTGTTTCAGGCAGACTCATATCTATTGAAGCACTTTTTCTGAGTCCATCTAGTTTGTCAAAATCCATTTTTCTATTATCTCCTCGAAACATTATACTGATTTGACCGATGGCTCAGGACAAATTATAGTAACTGCTATGAATAAGGTCTCAGAAAAAGAACTCCTAGCCTCAGTTGAGAAATTGGAGATTAAAATCAGTCAGTTGATCCAAGAGAAAGAAAAGCTTTCCACAGAAAATCAATCACTTAGCAAAAAGAACGAAGAGCTTATTCAAGCAGTGCAGTCCTTAGAATCACTTAAAGATCAAGCAAGAGTCAAAGCGGAAAATGTATTGCGTCGCCTGGAAGAGATAGAACCTCTCGCATGAACGAAACCGTTTCTATCGAAATCATGGGTGAACAATTCACCATCAAATGCCCATCAGATCAAAAAGCCAATTTAATAAAGGCAGCAAAAATGGTTCATGAAGCGATGAAGAAAATCAGCGATCAGGGCACTGCATTTGGTGTGAACAGAATAGCAGTCATGGCAGCTCTAAATATCGCAAACGATGCCATCACTGGCAATGCTGAAATGGCTTCAAAAATCAGAACTGAGTATGACTCAGAATTGGATTTGGACGAGATTCAAAACAAGATTGAGAATTTATCTCATGATGTAGAAAATTCTCTTAACTCTGGGATTGATTTAAAGCTACAATAAAGTCAGAAGATCGCCTGCGGTGCTCGAGTTTCATTGAAGGACCTCTCGGCCCTTAATTAAACAAACAGGGATCAATGTCTACATTAATATTGAGCATTACCATTTTTATGGGAAGCCTACGTTGATGTGTCAGAGCCCACCTATTGCTCAGGCCTGAGAGCAACAAATGGGACACGGTATTGTGGGTCATCTTCTTCCAAACAGATGGAAACGATCAGAAAAGAAAAGAAGACAATAAGATTGAATATGTCTTATGACATGGTCAATGAAAAAAGTTCGCAAATCACAAAGAATTTACTCGCACTCAATATCATTCATCAAGGAATGAATATTGCAATTTTTGCTTCTTTTCAAAATGAACCAGATACAGAAGAACTGATCAATTATCTTTGGTCAGATAGAAAAGAACTATATCTTCCTGTTACGGATAAAGGCTCTTTAAAATTCTATAAATATAGTTCTGATTCAGTGCTTTTAAAAAATCGCTTTGGTATTCCTGAACCGAATACGAATCAAACCGAAGAAATTCCCATTCAATCCCTTGATATTATTTTGATACCACTTGTTGCCTTTGATCAATCCTGCAATCGAATTGGCATGGGATCAGGCTTTTATGATAAAGCGCTTTGTGCACTGAATGATTCTAAGAAGAAGACACATTTAATTGGTTTAGCCTATGAATTTCAGAAAGTGGATCAAATTGAGCCCAATAAATGGGACATTCCTCTTGATTCTGTTGTAACAGAAAAGAAGGTCTATCATTCCTAAAGCCTCACCCATATGTCAAAATAGTTTCATGAATCCAGAAGAACAAAAACAACAAGCAGCATTAAAATCCTTAGAATTCATAGACGATGATTGCATACTGGGCGTCGGTACCGGCTCAACAGTGAATCACTTAATCACGGCTCTACCGAGTGTAAAAAATAAGATAGATGCTGTCACATCGAGTTCTGAGGCAAGCACCAAGCTGCTTGAAGAGAATGGGTTCAGAGTTGATGACCTCTCCTCTGTTGGCTCACCTGATCTCTACATTGACGGTGCAGATGAAATCACTGAGCATTTCCATATGATTAAAGGTGGCGGTGGCGCACTGACAAGAGAGAAAATTATTGCAGAAGCATCGAGAAAGTTTGTATGCATCATTGATGACTCAAAACTCGTTAACCTTTTGGGTAAGTTTCCACTTCCGGTTGAGGTAATTCCAATGGCAAAATCATTGGTTGCTCGTGAATTGACTAAACTCGGTGGTTTGCCAGAGCTCAGACATGATTTTATAACCGATAATGGTAATTTAATCTTGGATGTTCATAATTTAAAGATTCTCGATCCTGTTGATCTTGAAAATCACATCAACAATATCCCTGGAGTTGTCACAAATGGCATATTCGCAAAAAGATCTGCCGATGTCATGATCATTGGGAATGAATCAGGGCCTGTAACCAAGATCAAAAACTGATGTTGAATCGAAGAGATTTTATAGCACTGAGCTCACTATCATTTCTACCGAAACTATCAATTGCATCAGCACTGAATCAATCAATGCTGAAAAGGGTGATCCCCTCCTCTGGAGAGGAAATGCCGGTGATTGGGCTTGGTACTTCCAGAGTCTTTGATATTCAACCATCTAAAAATGAACTCAATGTCAGAGAACAGATATTAGATATTTTTTATGAAAATGGTGGTCGCCTGATTGATACATCGCCAATGTATGGGATGTCTGAGGAAATCATTGGGATGACTGCAAAGAAATTTATAGAAAAAAATCTTTTCTTTCTTGCGACCAAAGTTTGGACTGAAGGCAGAGAAAATGGAATCAGACAAATTGAAGAGTCTTTTCAGAAAATGAGGGCAGACAAAATCAGCTTGATTCAAGTGCACAACCTGCTTGATTGGAAAACTCAGATTAAAACACTCCGATCACTCAAAGATGAAGGTCGGATTGACTATATTGGCATCACTCATTACAAATCCAATGCATTTGATGAAATGATCAAAATAATGAAAGCAGAAAAAGTTGATTTCGCACAATTCAATTATTCCATGGGTGAGCGTGAAGCAGAGCAAAAAATCCTGCCATTTTGTAAAGACAATGGGATAGCAACACTCATCAATAGACCATTCATGAGAGGCAGATTATTCAGAGAGACCCAAAAGAAAAAATTACCCTCATGGGTTTCTGACTACGACATTGATTCTTGGGGTCAATTTTTCTTGAAATACATCATTTCAAATGATGCAGTAACCAATGTCATCCCTGCGACATCAAAAACAAAAAATATGCTTGATAATGCTAGGGCTGGCATGGGAAAAATGCTTGGCGAAAAAGCAAAAAAGAGAATGCTTGGAGTCTTTTGATCTTAACGCTTAGAGAACTGAGTCGCTTTACGTGCTTTCTTCAATCCAACTTTCT
Source organism: Pseudomonadota bacterium (assembly GCA_029979325.1). The sequence continues at coordinate 14,131 of JAPOHS010000003.1, forward strand.
TTCTCTCAACACGTCTAGCATCTCGAGTTAAGAACCCTCTTTCTCTTAAAGCTGATCTGAGATTGTCATCATATGAAAGAAGTGCTCGACTGAGTCCATGCCTGATGGCACCAGCTTGACCACTTCCACCACCACCTCTGACAGTAGCGACAACATCAATCTTGTCTAGAAGATCAGTCTGTTCAAGTGGCTGCCTGACAATCATTCGTGCAGTTTCACGATCAAAAAATTCATCCAATGACTTTTTGTTGACCTGAATCTCACCCTTGCCTCTTTTAATGAAGACTCTCGCAACTGAGCGCTTTCTTCTTCCTGTACCGTAGTGAACTTCAGCAGCCATTATATTTCCAATGTTTGAGGTTGTTGTGCGCCATGAGTGTGTTCAGGCCCAGCAAAAACTTTTAGTTTCTTAATCATTGCATTGCCAAGTTTTGTTTTTGGCAACATCCCTCTTACTGACTTTGTAAGCACCCTCTCAGGACTCTTATTCATCATGGTTTCGAGGTTCATTGATTTCAGGTTTCCGATGTATCCAGTGTGCTTATGATACATCTTATCTTTCATTTTATTTCCGGTAACTTTTATGCCAGATGCATTAATTACTACGATGTAATCTCCTGTATCAACATGCGGAGTGTAGATAGGCTTATGCTTACCTCTCAAACGACGAGCAATCTCAGTAGATAGTCTACCGAGGGTCTTGTCCTTGGCGTCAACCAAGTACCAATCGTGAATCACGTCTTCTTTTTTTGCTGAAACCGTCGTCATTATTAGCTTTTCATATCCTATTAAAAGGAGGGTAGTCTACTCATCCAAATGGGTTTTTTCAATGAAATATTAGGAAAATTATTGATTCATATGAGGTGCGAGATTTTGCCTCATTTCATCAATCGTGTCGCGGTAGTTATCTGTTCCAAATATCCCAGAACCAGAAACAAAAACATCTGCGCCATAAGAAGCAATGTCACCAATATTATTGGCCTTCACTCCCCCATCAATCTCTAGAAAGACTTTTCGACCTGATTTCTCGATCATCGCTCTGGTCTCGGTTAACTTGTCGAGCACTTCAGGAATAAAACTTTGTCCTGCAAACCCAGGATTCACTGACATCATTGTTATGATCTCGATCTGATCGAGATACTCCTCGACATAACTGAGTGACGTGGGAGGATTGATTGCTAAACCAGGAAGACAATCATTTGACCTTATCAGATCTAAAGTGACGCCAATGTCATCGGTGGCTTCAGGATGAAATGTAATATATGTTGCGCCAGCTTCCGCAAAATCAGCGATCAATCTATCTACTGGTTGCACCATTAAATGCACATCAATTGGAGCTTCAATCCCGTAATCTCTTAAAGATTTACAAATCACTGGACCAAATGTCAGATTCGGCACGTAGTGATTATCCATGACATCAAAGTGAACAAAATCAGCGCCTGCAGCGATTACGCTCTCGACTTCTTCGCCCAATCTAGCAAAGTCAGCAGACAGAATTGAGGGTGCTATTTTGAATTCTTTTGTCATTTCTAGTAATCCATTTACAGTTACCTATTATGCTTAAGAATTTATTTGTTTAAAGAAAAAAAACAGATTGTTGATTACTGATATTTCTATCCATAAAATAGTTATATGCAATCTACAGAATTAAAAAATCTCGAACTCGTAGCCAGAGGCAAGGTCAGAGACATTTACGCGGTGGATTCTGACCACTTACTCATCGTGACCACAGACAGAATGTCTGCCTTTGATGTGGTTCTTCCAAATCCAATACCAGGCAAAGGCGAAGTCCTGACTCAGCTTTCTGAGTTTTGGTTTGAAAAGACACAATCCATTGTAAAAAATCATATGACTGATGATCTCGAGCTTATTGATCTTCTCGATAGCCCTGATCAACTGGAATATTTCTCAAAGAGAAGCATGATTGTAAAACGGTTAAATCCACTTCCAATTGAAGCCGTTGTGAGAGGATACCTCATCGGTTCAGGATGGAAGGACTATCAAGCAACTGGTTCTGTGTGTGGAATTGAATTGGAAGAAGGGCTGCAAATGGCGCAAAAATTACCAGAACCGATTTATACACCTGCAACAAAAGCTGAAGTAGGCGAACACGATGAAAACATTTCATATGAACAAACTATCGATCTCATCGGTGATGATTTAGCAAGCAGAGTGAAACAAATCGCAATTGATATCTATAACTTTGGTGTGGATCATGCCAGAGAAAGAGGGATTATTATTGCTGATACCAAGTTTGAATTTGGTCTGGATAGCGATGGTGAGCTCTACCTCATTGATGAAGTTCTGACACCGGATTCATCTAGATTTTGGGCTGTAGAGAACTATCAACTGGGATCCAGTCCGCCAAGTTTTGATAAGCAGTATCTCAGAGACTATCTAGAAACTCTTGATTGGGATAAAACAGCCCCCGGGCCTGAACTGCCTGAAGATGTGATTCGAAATACAACTGAAAAGTACAACAACGCATTATTGACCATTTCTGGCGGTTAATGCTTTTACTAGCTCCCTTTAAAAACAATCATTTGTAACTTTCTTTTATCTGTTTGATTAACAGAGTGATTAAAATTCAATACGGATTTCGCTAGATTTTTAATTGCGCCTGAAGATTCCTCATTTGCAACAATATTCTCTAAGGCCTCTCTATCGCTTTCACTAACTATGTGTTGAATATTCATGATCGCCATAGAAATGGCTTTTTCAGAATCAGTGGAGTGCTCATTCTCAACGATATCTGATAATGCTTGTTTGTCTTGATCATTAGGTAAATGATTCATTTCAAGCAAAATCTCTGCGATGGCTTTGATGTGGATATTCTTGCCATGATCACTGTGTGCAACGAGCTCATTATTCAAACCGATACCAACAATTATCATGATGCATATCTGTATTATTCTTCTAATTTTCATTTGTTTACGACCTTTCTTATTTAATTCAATTCATCCTTGGATAGGAGAACCATTCTTGTTGGGAATCCGCCAGTATCGATGTATCTTTTGACCTCACCGGCTTCTAAATCTATTACAGCCACTCTCCCTTCATGAGTGAGTGAGACATAGGCAATGCCATTGTGTGAAACGATATCAGGCAGAATTGCTTTACCCACGTCTTCATTCCATTGACCTTCAAAAGTATCAGAGAGTTTAATGTTTCTTATAAATGAGCCATCATATCCATCATGAAGACTCAATGAGCCTTCTCTGGTTAAAATCATCAGATACTTACCATCTTTTGTAACTTGCTGCCTTATGGATGGTTCAACCTTAAGTATCTGAAATTGATATTCTTCATTTGATGCATCAAGCCTGTAAAGCTGGGGGATGATTCCTTCTGTATAGCACCACCTAACTCGGTCCCTGCCCTCTAAAAATGCAGCACAAGATCGGCCTGAATCAGGATAGACAATTCGACTGACCTCTTTTGCTCTTTCTTTTCCTCTGGTTCCAACTACAACCACTTCTCTCATGCATGAAAAGAATAATCTGCCAGTATCATGATCCCTTCCCATTCCATGAAGACGCGGACAGTTATTAATCCTTCCATATTCTTCGCCTGTGTCTTTATCAAGTATTTGAACAAAGCCCCCAAATAAATGTCCAATGTATAAAAACTTTTCTCCCTCCTGGTAGTGATAATGATCCGGAGATGCAAGATTATACGTTTTTGTTTTTAGATCAGAAAACCCATCAAAAGTATCGGTCTCAAAAACAACTATCTCTCCATTGCCTTCGGTGAGCACAGCATTAAAACCATTAACAGTTGCCATAACATGACCGCCATTATTTCTTCCGCCACCAGGAGTATCCATTGGTAGAGTGCGAAGAACAAATGGCTGTCTAAAATTCTGGCTCAAATTGTCATAACCTGTGTCGATGATACTGACTAAGTCTTGATCGGTATCCCTCCCTCTCATTGCAAAGATATAATTATTCTTTCCTCCAATCTGGAGAGTCATGATTGAGGGGGGCGTTGAAACACGATTAATAATCTCACCGCTTGGGAAATCTATTGTAACGAGTGTGCTGTCTAGATTATCTGCAACAAAAAGTCTAAGCTCAGCCTCTTTTAATATGGAAACCCTTGTTACACCGCCATGGCCATAGATATTTGCTGAAAAAAAGATCAGTAAGAAAAGAAAATTTATTGGTCTCAAATTGATTAGGCTCCTGCAATCATTAAGTCATCTACTAATACTGTACCAGAAAATATGGAGCCATTATTTTCTGGATCATTTCCAATCTTTTGTATCTGATTAAATATCTGAGTTAAGTTTCCAGCCACAGTGACTTCATTCACTGGATAGGCGATCTCGCCATTTTCAATCCAAAAACCATTCGCTCCTCTTGAATAATCTCCATTGACGATATTGACGCCTGACCCAATCAGTCCTGTTACAAGGAAGCCTGATTGAATATCTTTGATCATTTGATCAAGATCCTCATCGATAGAACTCTGAACAATTATATTGTGATGCCCTCCAGCATTGGCGGTGGTCTCTAAGCCAAGCCTCCTGGCTGAATAACTCGATAACAAATAACCACGAAGAACACCATCTTCTATCAATTCTCTTGGCTTTGTTTGAACGCCTTCAGAATCAAAATAGGTACTCGAGAAACCTCTCTTCAGGTGGGGGTTCTCTAATATCTGAACAAAACTTGGAAATATTCTTTGATCAATTTTATCCAACAAAAAGGAAGATTTTCTATATAAGCTGGTCCCATTGATTGCGCTCAGCATATGGCTGAATAGACTCTTAGAAATCCTTGGTGAGAATAAAACAGGTGCCTTCTGTGTTTTTATCTTTCTAGAGCCCAAATTGCTTACAGCTCTCTCACCTGCTGATCTCCCAATCAACAGATGATCATCAAGGTCATCCAAACATCTGCTAGATGAGTAGTTGTAATCCATTTCCATTTGGCCATCTTTGCCTGCAATGGCTACACAACTCACATTGTGACCAGTTGAATTGGTTTCACCGATAAATCCATGTGAATTGAGATACATATATTCATTTTCATAAGAGCCCACGGTGGCACCTTCAGAATTAACCACTAAGTCATTGGCACCAAATGCTGCTGCTTCACACTCTAGAGCCATTGTTTGAGCGCGATCTATTGTAAAATCTGATGGTTGGTACAATTCCAAATCCTCAATTTCAGTTGCCATCAAATGCTTTTCAGCAAGTCCATTGCACTCATCTTTTGCAGTTAATCGAGACAGGCTGATTGCTTTTTCGATCGTCATTTTAATTTGTTCTTCTGAAAAATCATTGGTGCTCGCGCTACCAATGGCTTTTCCAATGTATACAGAAATTGAGAAGTTTTGATCATTGTATTGTTCAACGAGATCTATGATCTGATTTTGCGATACCACGGAGAATCCATTTCCAATAGATAGCTTAATTGAGGCCTCTTCTGCACCATTTTTCATGGCGTATTCGAGTGCATTGGATGCGATGTCTATATGTTGCATATGGCTCATTTTTAAAACAAATTTAATGTGCTATTCTACCCTACCTAAACCTTACTAAAAAAATTTTCTGGAGTTTCAATATGAGCATAGATGTAGCAATAGTCATGGGATCAGCATCCGATTGGGATGTCATGTCAAATGCACAAAAAATGTTAGATCAATTTGGAGTCAAAGCTGAGAGCAGAGTCTTATCGGCTCACAGAACACCGAAAGAGCTCGAGGAATTCATAAGAGAATGTGAGGACCAGAAAGTAAAGGCATTTATAGCGGGTGCTGGACTATCCGCAGCGCTACCTGGAGTGGTGGCAGCGTTAACCACAACGCCTGTAATTGGAGTGCCTCTAAATGCCGGAAGCCTTGATGGAATGGATGCACTGATGTCAATTGTTCAAATGCCCCCTGGAATTCCAGTTGGAACAGTTGCGATTGGTAAGCCAGGAGCAATTAATGCGGCACTCTATGCTGTGGCTATGATGGCTGTATATGACGATGATTTGTCTGACAAATTAAAAAATTATCGAAAAGAGCAAGCTGAAAAAGTTTTAGCTGCAGATCTTAGCTAAATCAGGCTGTTCCACCAACAGTAAGTTTTTCAATTCTCATTGTTGGCTGACCAACATTGACAGGTACAGTTTGCCCATCTTTTCCGCAACTGCCCACACCCGGATCCAATGCTAAATCATTTCCTACCATTGAAACCTGGTGTAGAGCTGATGGACCATCGCCAATGAGCATTGCCCCTTTGACCGGTTTACCCAGTTTACCTTTTTCAATTACATAAGCCTCACTGGCAGAAAAAACAAACTTTCCAGAAGTGATATCGACCTGGCCACCGCCAAAATTTTTGGCATATAGGCCTTTATCAACTGACTCAATGATCTCTTGTTGGTCGTGTTCTCCAGCCAACATAAATGTATTGGTCATTCTCGGAATAGTCTGAGAAGAATATGATTCTCGCCTTCCATTCCCAGTCGATTTGGTATTCATTAATTTTGCATTTAAATTGTCTTGCATGTAATTACATAATTTACCGTTCTCAATTAGTACAGTTCTTTCTGTTGAGTTACCCTCATCATCAACATTTAATGACCCTCGAGCATCTGGAATTGTCCCGTCATCCACAATTGTGCAGATAGGTGATGCAACCATTTCTCCCATCAGTCCAGAAAATGCTGATGTTTTTTTGCGGTTGAAGTCCCCTTCTAATCCATGGCCAATGGCTTCATGGATCAAGACGCCAGGCCAACCAGAACCAAGTACGACTGTCATCTCGCCTGCAGGTGCTTCTTCAGCCTCCAAATTAATTAATGCCTGATCCACTGCTTCTTTGGCAAAGTTACTCAATTGATCATCGTCCAAAAACTCATAAGTCATTCTGCCTCCGCCTCCACTCGTTCCTCTCTCAAGTCGTCCATTGCTCTCTGCTATGACACTGAGACTCAACCTGACCATAGGCCTGACATCGCTGACAAGCTTGCCATCTTGATTAATAATCAAAACATAACCATGGCCTCCAGCAAGCGAAGCAACAACTTCTGTAACTCGGGGGTCCAGAGATCTTACTTTTGTATCCAAGCGATTCAATAAATCAATCTTACTTTGATCATCAAGCGATAAGATTGGGTTTTCTGAAGAATAATATGGCTGCTCATGATTTTTATTTAAGATAGGAAGTGTTGCACTCTTTCCTGCCTTTGCAATACTTGATGCAGCCTTAGCGGCTGTCATTAATGATCGTTTATCAAAAGACTCTGAATATGCCAAACCTGTTTGCTCCCCGATAATGGATCTGAATCCCACACCTTGCCTGCTTGAGTAGGATGATTTCTTGACTTGACCATCTTCTAAAGTCCATGATTCAGCCTCTGCGCTCTGAAAATATATATCACCCATTTTAATACCGCTGCAGACAACCTGGCCGAGCATACTTTGTATATCGGTATCATCGATCCCATAGGGATCGAGCAATGCTGATCTTACAATTTCATCAACGTTTTGCATTTGATTATATATTTCTCATTACTTTAATTTTCGATGATCCAATGCTGGAAATTTTGTTCGAATTGATTTTAGACGCTCAGCATCAATTTCTGCAAGCACAAATCCTTCTCCATCTTTTTTAAGATCAATTATTTCACCCCATGGATCGATAATAACAGTATGCCCAAAAGTCTTTCTTGAGCCAAAATGTTCGCCCCATTGATTGGGAGCAACAATATAAGCCAGATTTTCAATTGCTCTTGATTGCAATAGTGTCATCCAGTGTGCTTCTCCCGTTTCTTTGGTGAATGCAGATGGAACACTGATCACTTCTGCATCTGAAAACTGTTGAGACCGATATAGTTCTGGGAATCTGAGGTCATAGCAAATTGACAGCCCAATCTTGAACCAAGGAGTAGAGATAGATTTGGGCTCAACTCCAGCATTGAATGCTTCGGATTCATGGTACTTTTTTCCATTGACCTCAACATCAAAAAGATGAACTTTGTCATAATGGCCCACAATCTTACCATCACTGCTGAATATGATTGAGCGTGAAAATGCTTTACCACTAACGGAGTCCTTGATTGGAATAGAGCCTGCGATGATCCAGATTTTATGCTCTCTCGCTATATTTGATATTTCGGTCTGAATGGGACCATTCTCCTCATCTTCCATAACTGAATTCAGCAGTTCTTTTGGATGTCCCATGAATGCAAAGTTTTCTGGCAAGAAACAAGCATCAGCACCTGAATCACTCGCTTCCGCCAATAGTGCCTTGGCTTTGATCAGGTTTGATTGGACCTCATCATTAGAGTTCATTTGGATCGCTGCGACTTTCATTTCAATAATATATTAAATTAATCAGATTCACCTGGAAGAAATTGATCACAATTATTTATCAATGTCCGATCAATCTCATCTCTTTCTATGGCTGTAACTTCTGGCTTTTTCCATTCACCTGAGATATCAAAGTAACTCAATGTATCCTCATCTGGTCTGCTCAATATCTTCGACAATATGAACATTGATGCAGCAGCAGCAGGGCCAGCTAAAACCGCAGCTCCACCAGTCAAAATATCAGATACATCAGGATCGATGATCATGGTTTGATCATAGGTTCTGTTCTCAAGATCTGATGTACCAATCATTAACACATCTACTGTCTTTGTATTCAATGCAAGATTACAAGTAAATGCTGTCCTGTCTCGAAGCAATACTTCCCCCTTGATATAGTCAAAAACCAGTCCTTCGTCCAGAACATCTTCAAAATTTAGCAAGAAACGTTTTGGCAATTGAGAAAAGCTGAAGATGGATAATGCCTTTCCAGGCACAGATTCCTTGGTATTAATAACACCGTCCATAATTAAAAGATCTATATTTCCGTCAGCAAATAATACCTCTTGTTTTCTTGGAACCTCATCCCATTTAAGATTTAAATTAAATGAAGCATCATCACTCTCAATAATATCACTGAGGCCAACTGTTGCTTGCAGATGCTCTATATCAATTGCTTTTGCAGAAATAGACTTCAACTCCAATGAAGGCCGCTTGAATCCCTCCCTCTTAGGAAGCCTGAATTGAGTGATCGGAACATTGTTAATCATGTAGCCATTGTCATTGTTATGACTGAATAGAATGTCACTGCCATTGATGATGATTGCTGTGATGGCCGGTATTTGATTAAGGATTGATTTAATGGGATCAATTTCGACATTGAGTTCATCAATGTAAATGGGCGATGGGTCATTGGTCTGTGCCATCTCTACATCCCTAAAAGAAAATTGAATCTTAATATCTTCAATTGAATGTGTTGTATAAGAAACAAATAAGCTTTGATAGTCAAATTCAAGCGATAGACGGTTTTCAATTATGTCATCTATCTCGAATCTGTTTTCATAAACCAAATCATTCAATTCATCTTCAATTTCAGCTTTGCCAAAGGATAAGGCAAAAATTGTTACCCCAAGCGCAAGAATTGAAACAATGATTGCTGAAAATGCAACCTTGATTAAAATTGAAATTATGGATTTGATCATTGCTCTTGGTTAATAAGTATGTAGTGAAATTATACTCAGCAATTATGAAAAGAACATGAACTCATGGGCGATGATAAGGTTGGTTATCAATAATAGACCATGCTCTATAGAGTTGTTCTGCCAAGATCAAGGGGACCATACTGTGGGCATAAGTTAGGCTTGATAAAGAAAGAGAAACGTTTCCTCTTTCTTTCAGTGATTTCGCTAAGCCATCAGGTCCACCAATGACAAACACAGGCTGAATGCCCTCATCCATCCATTTCTTGAACCATTTTGAGAATTGCATTGTATCTATCTGCTTACCCTTTTCATCCATCGCTATGACAAAATCTGAAGCATCTACCTGGCTAAGAATTTTGCTGCACTCTTCTTCAAGATATTGATGAACCACTTTCTGTTTTGATCGCTTAGAGATGGGTAACTCTATCTGCTCGACCTTCATAAAGGGTGGCAACATCTTGAGATATCGATCAATTTCATTTTTGAATTGATTTTTCTTACTTGTGACAGTGATGATTTTAATTTTCATTGATCGAAAAGTCTGTCCCGATACTCCATAAATCTTCCAATTTATAAAATTCTCTGACTTCACTCAGCATAACGTGAAGAATAGCATCTCCAAGATCAATTAAAACCCATTGGCCTGACTCATAGCCCTCAATTCCTAAGACTGGCATCCTGATTTCTTTCATTCTTTCAACCACTCGGTCAACGATGGAACGGGCATGCCGATTAGAAGTGCCTGTACAAAAAATCATGTGATCACTGATCGAGGTTAATTCTCTTACATCAATTGCATGCACGTCGATGGCTTTCATATCATCCAATACTGCCATCGCCAGATCTAATACAGTTTGATCCGTCATGCTGTTTTCCTTTGGGGGCTAGTAATCATGTATAAAAGTCTTCCAATTTCGTCCCATGAATTACCAGTTGCTGCTCCTTTGATCACTTTGTCAACAGAACACGCTTGCCCCAAAATTGATTCCATGTATTGATGGTTCACTTGATTGAGAAAATTACCGATCAGTTGCTGCTTACTTTGCCAGACCTTCGCTCGGTTCATGCTTTGCTGAACAGAATTGCCACAAGAGATATCCAGGCTCATACTGAATAAATTTCTTATTTCCCAATTAATTACTCTCATGACCTCAAAAGGCTGCATCCCCTCTTTTTGAAGACGCCTGAATATATTGAATGTCCTTGTGCTATTACTGGAAATAGCTGCATCGGTGAGCTGAAAAAGATCGAAGTGAGCTCCGTCGGCTACACAGTCATTTACATCTTCAAGAGAAACTCTCTGATCAATCCCCATCAGCATGAGTCGATCAATGGACTGCATCGCAGCAAAGAGATTGCCTTCAGTCAACGCAACAAACATATCCAATGCATCCTTATCAATGGAGAGGCCTTTATCACGCAACCTCGTTGAAATCCATCTCCCCATTTGTGAAGGATAGACTTTCTTGCATTCTATAACTTGGGCCTTAGCGGAAAAAGTCTTAAACCATTTTGTATTGGTCACACTCTTTTCTAATTTCCCACAGATCAAAATTAACAGATGATCGTCTGTGATCATTTCCATCAATTCCAATAAAGCAGAAGAACCAGTTTTTCCAGGCTTGCCTAAAGGTAGGTTGATCTCAATGATCTTTTTTTCAGCGAAAAGTGATGGGCTTTTTAATTCTGCAAAAACGCCATCCCAATTTGATCTCGCATCAAAATAAAATCTGGAGCGCTCTGTAAAACCAAAATTATATGCACTGCTTCGGATATCGTCTTGGGCCTCAAGTATGAGCAAGTCTTCAGCTCCATGAATCAGGTATATTTGATGGAAATCTTTGTCTTCAATTTGCTTAGTCATTGATCATCAAATAATTAATTATCTCTGGAATTCCTCAGTATTTGAAATTTTTCTGGAACTGGGTCATGGCCTCCACTGAAAAACGGGTTACATCTTAGGATTCTCAGTAACATGAGAATGGATCCTTTGATAGATCCGTGATGATCAATGGCCTCAATTGCATATTGGGAGCAGGTTGGAAAAAATCTACAAGAAGCTTGAAAATATGGAGATATAAACTTTTGATAGAGAATAATGGCTTGTTTCATCAAAGAATTCCTAGGTCATCATGCCAGCATCTTTCTTAATGCGAGCGATCATTAAGTTGAGGCCGTTATTTCTGGTTGGACTTAGGTGTTCATTTAAGCCAATCATAGAAATAAACTTTGGCTCTGTTTGAACAATTTCTGAAGGCTTCTGATTGTCATATATTCTCAACAGTAACGCTATGAGCCCCGAGACAATTGCAGAATCACTGGTTGCTTTACATCTGAATGAACCATCCTCTATTGAAGTCAAAAACCATACACTCGATTGACAACCATGCACTTTATTTTCATCGATCATTTGGTCGCTTGGAAAAGTTTCAAGCTTTTTACCCAGATCGATGATGTATTCATACTTTTCCATCCAAGTATCAAAAATTTCAAACTCTTCAGAAATTGATTGTTGAATTTCTTGCAATGAATCCATTGATTATAGCTTCTTCCAAACTGGTCCTTCTGGACCATCTTCTATTGTTACACCCAGTGACTCTATTTCCTGTCTAATTTGATCGGCTTGTTCGAAATCTTTATTGGATCTTGCTGCTTCTCTCTCAGACAAAAGTCGATCAATTAACGCTTCATCCACGTCGATGTTCTCAAACCAAATTTCTGCATCTTCATTCATTAAACCCAATAAATGGGCAGACCCAATGAGAATTGATGCCAATTGTCTAGACTCTTCATCTGATTTTGCATTATTGATGCTTTTTACTATGGCAAAAAGCTCGCTCAGTGCCTTGGGTGTATTGATATCATCGGCAATTGCATTGATGACTTCTTCACAGGGCTCGCCAGGTGAGATCTTGCCCAATTTTCTGATTGAACCATACAGGCGATCCAGCTTCTTCTCTGAATCACTGATCAGTGCATCATTCCAATTGATTGGTTTGCGATAGTGTGTAGTTAAAAATGCCATTCGTATAACCTCTGGCCTGATTTCTTTTAAGAGATCTCGAATGAGCAAAAGATTGCCCTCAGATTTTGACATCTTTACGTTATCAAAATCGATCATTCCATTGTGAATCCAATAGTTTGCGAGTGGTTCTCCTGAGTGTGAGCACATGCTTTGTGCACATTCATTCTCATGATGAGGAAACAAAAGATCACTCCCGCCCCCATGAATATCCAATGTCCTTCCCAAATATTTCTTTGCCATTGCTGAACATTCAAGATGCCATCCAGGCCTTCCAAAACCCCAAGGGCTTTCCCAACCGGGGGTTTCTCCAGTGGATGGCTTCCATAACACAAAGTCCCTTTGATTATTTTTTATTTCTGAAGATTTGATTCTTGTTCCTGAAATCTGCTCATCTTCTAACCGATTAGAAAGAAAACCATAATCATCAAAAGTCTCGACACTGAAAAAAACATGGCCTTGATTCTCATATGCATGTTTTTTATCGATTAATCCCTCAATCATTTCAATCATCTCAGCAATATGCTCTGTGGCCAATGGTTCTATATCTGGCTTTTCCACCCCTAGCGCACTCATATCTTCTTGATAAATTTCTGTATATCGCTGAGTAACTTCGGATATATGAACGCCCTCTTCATCAGCTGCCTGATAAATCTTGTCATCTAGATCGGTAATATTTCTGACGTATATCAGATCAAATTTCATCCTTAAAAGTCTTGCAAGAACATCGAATATGACTGGACCTCTCGCATTTCCAATATGAGGATAACTATATACCGTGGGCCCGCAGACATACATTGTGACCTTCTTGGGGTCAATGGGAACAAATAGCTCCTTGTTCTTAGTGTTCGAATTATAGAGGTTGATCTTCATTTTTGGTTTTTATTGCATTTATGAAAGTTATAATACCTAATGTTTTAATAAGATTCTGTGGTCATTAGTGGATTAAACGAAAGATGTTTCAGGAAAGAGTCAGTATAGAGGAAGTAGAAGAAGGAACTGGGTTAGCTCCCAAGTTTGATGCAAATGGTTTAATACCAGTTGTCACTTCAGATATCGAATCCGGAGAGCTTTTGATGCATGGTTACATGAATCATGAAGCCCTTGAGAAAACAATCGTCACTGGTCAAATGCACTACTTTAGCAGAAGCAGAAAAGTCATCTGGCACAAGGGTGCAACCAGTGGTTTTTATCAGAATGTAGATGAGCTTATGATTGATGATGATCAAGACACTATTTGGGCCAAAGTAAAAGTTATGGGTGGCGCCAGCTGTCATGTTGGTTACAGAAGCTGTTTTTATCGAAAAATTATTTCCGATGAAGAAAAAGTTCAACTTGAGTTCACTGATACTGAAAAAGTTTTTGATCCTGATGAGGTTTATGGAGATGCCCCCAATCCAACAAAACTCTGATTATGAGCATTGTTGAAACAATCAGTTATGAGCTTTGGGACAAAGACCCAGAAGCCTTTGCTAATCAATTAGGAAAGAATCATAAAACAACAGGATTTTGTGGCATACAAGACCATCCGATACCTGAGACAATGGTGTCTGAATCAATAGAAATGTTTGAAGAGTTCTTTGCTTTGTCGCAAGACATCAAAATGAAATACTTTATTAAGAACATTGGAGGAGCAAGAGGTTATACACCTTACAAAATTGAAACAGCTAAAGATGCTGAACATGCTGACCTTAAAGAGTTTTGGCAAACAGGCAGAAGTCTGGAGGATGATCATCCCTACACAAAATATATGTTTAAAAATATAGTTGCCGAAGAAATTCCTGAATTCGAGAAAAAAATTACTGAGCTTTTTTATGCTTTTGATAGTTTTGGGCAACAACTCATGCAAGCAATAGCCATATATTTAGGGCTTGAGAATAATTACTTTGATTCGCATATTCACGAGGGCAATAGCGTCTTAAGAACCATACATTATCCTCCTGTAGATCAAGACATAGGAGAAAGATCGGGCGCCCACGGTGACATCAATCTCATCACTCTGCTTATAGGAGGGAATAAACCCGGATTAGAGATTCTAATAGATGACAATTGGCACCCAATTGATACGCCACAGAGCACTGTGGTTTGTAATGTGGGCGATATGCTAGAACGATTCACCAATAACCGATTGCCCTCAGTATTGCACCGGGTTACGACTCCATCAGATGCAGTGAAAGGTTCTTCACGTTATTCCATTCCATTCTTTTTGCATCCCAATCCTGATTGGTTTATTGAAACACTGCCATCATGCATAGATGATGAGCATCCAGATCTGTATCCTGAAGGGATTATGGCTGATGATTTCTTGCAGCAGCGTTTATATGAAATCAAATTACTGTAAACTATTCTGATGGATATTCTTCAGATCATTGTAGGTGGCATCATACTGATTCTTCTGGGTGTTGTTTTTTCAAATAATTTTAGAAAAATAAATCCTCTATACCTTTTCAATGCCATCGCTCTTCAATTTTTACTCTCATTTTTACTGATTAAAGTGCCTCCGATTACCAATGCATTTAACTCTTTATCCAAGGGTGTTTTGGCTCTAAAAGAAGCCACAGATAAAGGCACGGGCTTTGTATTTGGTTATCTTGCAGAAGGAGCACCTAAGCCATTCGAGGTCATAGATCCAGCATTTGCCAATATTTTTATCTTTTCTGGATTAATGCTGATCATAGTTGTCTCTGCGCTTTCAGCTATTTTTTGGCACTGGAGAATTCTTCCAATTATCATCAAAGCGATAGCCACACTTTTTAAAAAACCGCTGAATGTAGGTGGCCCTGTGGGCTTGAGTTCAACGGCAAACATAATTTTTGGACAGGTTGAAGCGCCGCTATTGATCAGACCCTATCTGAGTAAAATGTCAAAACATGAGTTATTGGTGCTCATGACAGTTGGCATGTCAACAATCTCAGGTGGTGTAATGGTAGTCTTTGTGACAATGCTGTCAGGTCTCTATGCTGAAAATCTCATAGGTCATTTTTTAACTGCGTCAATCATTTCAGTGCCCGCTGCAATCATGTATGCAAATATCATGCTCCCGAGTGATGTAAAGACAGAAGATGAGAGTGAGATTGAGCAATCCAAACTTTATCGAGGAACAATGGATGCTCTGACGAGCGGAACCCAAGACGGTCTTCAAATTACTCTCAATATAGCAGCGCTACTTCTTGTATTGATTACAATTGTTACTCTTGTGAATACTGGTCTCGAAGCTCTTTTGCCTCCAGTCAGTGGGGAGTCGATTACTCTTGAAAGGATTGCGGGATGGATCTTTGCGCCAATTGCATGGTGCATGGGAATACCATCATCTGAAATGCAACTAGCGGGGTCATTGCTCGGTGTGAAATTTATACTCAATGAATTTGTGGCATACATCAATCTATCCTCAATTGATCCATCGGCACTCTCTGAAAAAAGCAGAGTGATCATGCTTTATGCTCTATGTGGATTTGCAAATTTATCAAGTGTTGGAATTCTGCTCAGTGGAATTGGCACAATGATACCTGACAGAAAAGGAGATTTAATTTCTGTAAGTGGAAAAGCACTGATTGGGGCAACCCTGGCTTCATGCTTTACAGGATTGGTAGTAGGAATTATCTCCTAACTAAGAACCAATATTTCCACTATAAAAATGTTTTCTACAAAGTGATAAGTATCTTTCATTGCCTCCGATTTCAACCTGATCACCCGATCTTGTGATTGAGCCATCTTCACTGACACGAACAATCATGGTTGCCTTACTTCCACAATGACAAACAGCACGAAGCTCTTTTAATCTATCTGCCCAAGCCAGCAGATACTTGCTTCCCTCAAATAATTCACCCTGAAAGTCTGTTCTGATCCCAAAGGCCATGACGGTAACATTCAGTTCATCGACAATTTTACCTAATTGCTTAACTTGATCTTTGGTTAGAAATTGAGCCTCATCAATCAGCACACAACTCAATCTATTTTTCTCATTCACGTCTCGGACCATCGCCAAAATATTGTCTGATTCAGCATATGTATGAGCAGAAGTTCTCAATCCAACTCTTGATACCACTTCTGATTCACCATAACGATCATCCTTTGATGAGGTAAAAACCATGGTCTCGAGACCTCTTTCGCGATAACCATGACTTGCTTGCAATAATGCTGTTGATTTGCCTGCGTTCATTGTCGAATAAATAAAATGAAGAGCTGCCATCACAATACCTCGTTTATTCTGAGTAAAATTTTATCAACAACTTGTTCGGCAAGTGATTCTTTGATGAATTTGGACTCATTTGCTTTTCCCAGTATTTGGTTCCTGTCAAAACTATAGTCACCTGCTTCTTTATATTGTGCGCTCTCAATGATGATTTCATTTTGATGGATGAGAGACCCAGTGACCTCTAAGTTAATTTCAAATTCTTTTGGATAATTTGAAGATGAAACGGTGATGACTCGTTCTTTAAAATCATCACTGCTAATTATGATTATCGTATCTGCTAGTTCCCTGCTTTGAGACAGAGAGATGCCATTTGATTTCAGAGTATTATTTAGAATCCTATAGAAAGATGAATAACGATCAGTTGTTTCTAAAAAAATATTGCCAGATTTAGTAGCCAACGAAGATGTGTCTTGCAACTCATAACCACAAGATGATGCTATTAAGCAAAATAGAATGGCCAATGATTTTTGAATATTTCCCACTAAACTACGATGTTAACCAACTTTTCAGGTATGACGATAACTTTCTTAATTTCATTTCCTTCAATGAAGCGCATAACTTTTTCATCAGATAATGCCATTGATTTTAATTCATCCTCGCCAATCGAAGCGTCCACTTCAAGTTTGGCTCTCAATTTGCCATTGACCTGAACCACAATCAGAGATGTTTCGCTTTTCAAGAGACTGGGGTCAAATTTTGGCCATTGTGCATCAATAATCGGCTGATCATGATTAATATCCAGCCAAAGCTGATGGCAAATATGTGGAACGATCGGTGAGAGCAACAATAATATGCTTTCAATTGCCTCTTTGATTGCTTGACGATCCAGTTCATCATTGACACTGAAAGCTGAAACTTCGTTGACAAGCTCCATGACTGCTGCAATTGCGGTATTGAAAGTATATCTCCTTCCAATATCATCTGTGACCTTTGAAATCGTTTGATGCGTTTTTCTTCTCAACTTATTTTGGTTTTCATTAAACTCTTCATTTGACGCGATATCAGAAATATCTTTTATGGAGTCCTGATGAGTTTTTATCAGCTTCCATAACTTTTTTAAAAACCGATATGAGCCATTGATTGCTGTATCTGACCACTCTAAAGATTGCTCTGGAGGAGAAGTAAACATCATGAACAAACGAACCGTATCTGCGCCGTAATTCTGAATCATTTCTTCAGGATCAACTGTGTTACCTAAAGATTTTGACATCTTTGCGCCATCATTTAGCACCATGCCTTGAGTTAAAAGCCTTTTAAAAGGCTCATTTCCTTCAACAAGACCCTCATCTCGAAGGAGCTTATGATAGAACCTTGCATATAGAAGGTGCAAGATTGCATGCTCAATTCCACCAATGTATAGGTCAACTGGAAGCCAATATTTGGCTCTCTGATCCAACATCGCTTCATCAGAATCGCTTGAACAAAATCTAGCGTAGTACCAGGAAGACTCCATAAAAGTATCGAATGTATCTGTTTCACGAACCAATCGAATATCTCTATCATTCACCTCATAGAAATCACTCATTGTCTTCAATGGAGAATGAACTCCATCAAACTCTACCTCTTCTGGTAAAGAGACAGGAAGATTTTCATCAGACTCTGTAACAAGATCGCCATGCTCATTTGTCAACACTGGTATTGGAGCACCCCAATATCTTTGCCTAGAGACCAGCCAGTCTCTTAAACGATAATTGATGACTTTCTTTGCTGCATTCTTTTCAGTCAGTAACTCTCCTATTTGATCTTTTGCTTGTGCTGAATTGGCTCCATCATAATTTCCTGAATTAAAAAGGATCCCTTCTTCTATATAGGCTTCTTTGTTGAAATCATGGCTTGAATCTTTGTCATGTGATCTTATTACAGGCTGAATAAGTAAATCATATTTTCTGGCAAAATCATGGTCTCTTTGATCATGGGCAGGCACAGACATGATGGAACCCGTTCCATAGGTCATCAGAACAAAGTTTGCAGTCCATACTGGGATCTCTTCACCATTGATGGGATTAATTGCATTGAAGCCGAGAGGAACACCTTTCTTTTCCATTTTCTCCAAAGCTTCTTCAGATACTGCTTGCGATTTTGTATCTTCTAAAAATTGTTGCACGTTCTCATCTGAGCTGGCTATTTCCTGAACGATCGGATGCTCTGGAGCCAATGCAAGATAGGTTGCACCAAAGAGTGTATCTGTTCTGGTGGTGTAAACACTGATCGTTGTATCTAAGTGAGGAATCTCAAAGTCGATTTCATAGCCTTCTGATCGACCAATCCAATTTCTCTGCATGACTTTGACTTGTTCTGGCCAGTCTAGATCATCCAGCCCTTCGAGAAGCTCCTCGCAGTAATCCGTTATTCTAAGAAACCATTGGGGCATATTTCTTCGCTCAATGGTTGCTCCAGATCTCCAACCTTTGCCATCAATCACTTGCTCATTTGCGAGAACGGTATTCTCCACGGGGTCCCAATTGACTATGGCATCACTTCGATATGCGATCCCCTTCTCAAATAAACGGGTAAACATCCATTGCTCCCATCTATAGTAATCAGGATCGCAAGTAGCAAGTTCTCTGCTCCAGTCATACCCAAAACCGAGCATCTTTAACTGATACTTCATATATTCGATGTTTTGCCTGGTCCACTTTGATGGAGCCATATTATTTTTTATTGCTGCGCCCTCAGCTGGCAAACCAAAAGCATCCCATCCCATGGGCTGCAGCACATTCTTTCCATGCATTCTTTGATATCTAGATACGACATCGCCGATTGTATAATTTCTTACATGGCCCATATGCAATCGACCACTCGGGTAAGGAAACATGCAAAGACAGTAATATTTTTCCTTCTCTTGATCTTCTACGGACTCAAAAACTCTCTCATCCTCCCAATAATTCTGGGCTGATTCCTCTATTTCTCTTGGATTATATTTTGAATCAATCATTTTTAATTTTTAAAACGAAGCATACCTATTATTACCCCCATTGTCATAAGGAAAATACTGAGAAGTAATGAAAAAGCATCCCCCCAAAGCATGTAAGGAGTTCGGCCTTCCATCGAAAAGAAATTGCCCGTAATCACTGAGTATTCATGGGGGGCAGAGGTCTCATGTATCCTACCTTTAGGGCCAATGATTGCACTGATTCCTGTATTGGTTGATCGGAGAAGATATCTTCCACTTTCTATTGCTCTCATTCTAGACATTTGCAAATGCTGTGCAGAGGCAATCGACTTACCGAACCATGCATTATTCGTGATGTTTATTAATACATCTGATTGTGGAAAGAAATCCAGCATGTCAGAACCAAAAATATCTTCATAACAGATAGAGGGAGCCATTCTAAGATTGCCTAAATTAAATGGTTGTTGGTCTTGCTTTCCTTTTGCGATGTCTCTACTTGGCAGATCCATAGATCGCATCCAAGAACGGATGCCTTCTGTCACAGGAAAATACTCACCAAAGGGAACCAGATGTCTCTTTTGGTATATATTCTCCTCTTCACCTAGGCTGATCATTGAATTAAAAACTTGACCATTTTGGTCCTGAGTATTGATTCCTAAAATTAACATTTGTATGTCTTTCTCTATCGCTTTCGTTTCAAGATACCCCAAGTACTCCTCAACGTTTCTTTTTAGAGATGGAATGGCCACTTCAGGCCAAATCACCAAATCCGTTCCTTCTAAATCGCTTAAACTGTTTGCATAGAGAGTGAGTGTATTTTCGAATTCGCTTCTTAGCCATTTCTTATCCTGCTCAATATTTCCTTGGACAAGTGCAACACGATAGGGAGAGTCATTTGATTTATATGTCCAATTTACCTCGCCAAGGAGATAACTAGAGATGGTTAAGAAAACTATAATTAAACCACCTAAAACTCTTTTATTGAGGAAGAAAAGCAATATTGCAGATGAAGCTATTGCCATCATCATCGACACCAAAAAAACTCCGCCAATAGGTGCCCAACTAGAAATAAGGCTGGCACTTTCCATATAGCCTAAACTGAACCATGGAAAGCCGGTTAAAAAGTAACCTCGCAATATTTCCAAAAATGTCCATAGTGAAGGAGCAATCAGAAGAAGGGAGATCCATTCATTGGCAATTTTTCTATGAAATTTTACAAAAATAAACCCAAATACAGAATGAAATAAAGAGAGATAAATAGACAAGATTATTATGAGTAAAATGGCAAGTATTTTCGGCGCCCCGCTCACTACATGAACACTGATGTACAACCAATACAAACCAGTGCAATACAGAAAGAATCCAAAGAGAAAAAACAGTAAAGCAGCTCTTCTCTCATCAAGATTTAATGCAAAATAAAATAAAACGGAGACAGTCAATAATCCAATAAACTGGTATCCAAATGGTTCAAAACCTAGCAAGTATGAGAGTGAAAGAGCAATAGAGCTAAGATAAAATTTAGATCCTGATAGTTGATGAATCAATCTAGAATAACCTCGATGCTTGATAATTTTCTATCATCAGCATCAAGGATTCTGAATGTACAATTTTCAACCTTAATACTTTCTTCTATTTGAGGAAGTTTTCCCTGCAGTTTAATTATCATTCCACCAAGTGTGTCGTAGTCTTGATCCAGAAATTCAGTTTCAAAATAATCATTAAAATCTTCAATTCTTATTAAAGCTTCTACAATATATTTCTTATGCCCAATCTCCTTAATCATCGGCACATCTTCAGGGTCATACTCGTCCTCTATGTCACCGACAATTTGCTCAAGCACATCTTCAATCGTGAGCAACCCGGCTATTCTTCCATATTCATCGACAACAATCGCCATATGATTTCTGCTTTTTCTGAATTCTTTTAAGAGTATTTGCAATTGCTTACTTTCAGGAATAAACGTTGCAGTTCTGAGGCACTTATTTAGCTGAAAGTCAGCTTGATTTGTTTGAGAGAATCTTAAAAGATCTTTTGCAAGCAAAATACCAATCACTTCGTCTTTATTATCACCGATAACAGGAAATCGTGAATGGCCTGATTCTATAATGATTTGAAGCATTTGATCAATGCTCATCTCATCATCGAGAAGGATCATATTTGATCTCGGTATCATAATATCTCTGACCTGAAGATTTGATACCTCAATCACACCTTCGATCATCTTAATCTGGTCTTTGCCCAGAAGATTACTCCACTTATCAGAGCGAATGAGTGAGTAAAAACCATCTGAATCATTCTTACTTTTTTGGAAAAAGCTTTTAATACTGGCAACTAAATTCATGACATCACCGATTCCAATATTTTATTAGTCAGTTCATTCATCTCATACTCCTCCTGATCATCTTGATGATCGTAACCGATCAAATGAAGAAAACCATGAACGATCATATGTGCAAAATGATCTTTTACTGATTTATTTAAATCATCTGATTCATCTTGTACTACAGGATAGCAAACAACAATATCCCCGAGTGTTGGTGCCTCAATCCCCAACTCATTTTCCTTTTCTGGATCACCCACAAAAGCAAGAACATTTGTGGGGGCATTCTTCTTTTTGAATTTCTTATTAATCTCAGTTCCCTCTTCTCTGCCAACGATTCTTATATTGACCGAAACATTGAAATCATAAGTCCTACTTGACTCCTCATAAGCGGCCAATATCGCATCCTTTATAAGCTCATTTGATATGGTTGTTGAAATACGATGAACTGACTGTATCTCTATATTCCCAGCTGATATGGTCATTTGCTGTCTTTGTTCTTTTCATATGCCTCTACAATTTCTTGCACAATTCGGTGTCTGACGACGTCTTTATGAGAAAAATGAACAGAAGCAATCTTCTCTATGTCTGACACAACGCTTAACGCATGCTCAAGACCAGATTTCTTTTCCGTGGGTAAATCAATCTG
>JAPOHS010000040.1 GCA_029979325.1 Pseudomonadota bacterium
AGCATGTATGTGGCATGAACCCATCCAAGTGTTTTACTCATACCGCCACTAATTTCAGATTCTAAATCAGGTGAAGAGCCTTCTATTGCAAGTCTCTCAAATGATTGTCCAAGAGGGAAAAACGCAATTTCAATCCCGAGAATGGTTAAGTTAACAAGCCCATAAAGGCCAACTTTCAATGCCACAGAATTTGGATCATATGGGCCATTTCCCATGAATGAGGATATGGAAACAATAATTAAACCGAGACCAAGTGATGCAACAATATACCTATTGATTTTAGAGAGGCTTTGGCCCCATGGTTTGTTGAGGTTTGCCGCCCCTCCTACATTAATTACCAACCAAGCAAATGTAAAAACCCACATTAATGCAACTGTAGTCACTGATGGATTTATATATCCCAGTGTTGCTGAGAGGTGCACTCCGAATGGGAGTGCCATCACCCACATCACCCTAGGGAGTAGTTCAATTTTTAATGCCATTTCGAGCATTTGAAATCTGGCTTCAATAGAGAGAGCCGGGTCAACAGACTTCTTCGAACAGAGCATTACCCCAACATCTGTGCCTAACCAAAACACAAACATACAAATGTGGAGAAACTTCCAGATTTCATATTCAGCCATAATTTAAACTCTTTTTACTTCTGGCTCTACGGCCTCACCATCTTCCTGCCACGAATAAAGCTCGCCTATGTATTGAGATAACAAGAAATTTACTTCTTCTGACTCCCCTTCTGATTGAAGGGCATCGATGTTTCTTTGTGCAAGTTCTATCGCTCTTGCAACCCTATAGTCTCTAAAGGCCTGACTTTTCTGCATTGCCTTGGAGACTTCCATTTGATCTAGAAACTCTTCAGTGATAGTCACATTGACTCCAGACCATGTAAGATTAACTTCGCTCACAATTTTTCCTCATATACTTTTGATTACATAGATTATCATTAAATCAAAATATTTTGACAAGCCTTAATCTGGTTAACAGTTTCTCTTTATCCATAAAATATTTTCATATATATTCAGTTGGTAGAACTTTTTTATTGAGGAGCAGGCAATGAGGCCACACGTAGAACTTATTCAACAAAGCGATCTTTGCTGGCATCCCGCTGAACTTCACGGGGGCACGGGAAGAGCGATGCAAAGAAATCTCTCTTATGATGAGGAAGATGGATCTTGTTCAACAAAAATAATTTTTGAAACCGCTTGGGATCGTCCTGGTGGATATCATGAAGCAGATACAGAATGGTTTGTGCTTGAAGGCAAAGTCAAAATGGGCAATGAGATATTTGGTCCAGGCATGTATTGGAGAGCTCCAGCTGGATTGAGAGTTCCTGAAATCAGTGTTGACAAAGGAACGGAAGTTCTAATATTCAGAGAATACGGTGATTGGGGATTTTCTGTTTCTGAAGCTGATAAAAGTGAATTTATCCCTGAAGGAGGAAACACCGCATCAGAAGAGCCAGGCAAATTAACGATATGTGATTCAGCAAAGATGGACTGGATGGATAATATATATGAAGGCGACTCACAGAGATTTCTTCAACTGAAAATCTTATATCATGATCCTTCACCTGAAGGAGAGAATGAAAAAGGGTTTATTACTCTTCTTGGATGGGCACCTCCGGGTTGGTCTGACAATAGACTCATACATCATCCTGTTTTTGAAGAGGCCTATACTTTAACTGGACACATGGAATATAACTTTGGTCGATTTACTCCAGGTACATATTTCTTTAGGCCTGCAAAAGTAAAGCATGGTCACTTCGTAACCGGTGAGGAAATGGGTTGTAGCTGGATATTTAGGCTTGATGGTTCATTAATCAACTGGGTAACACTCAATTCGCAAGTCATTGTCAAAGGGGATGCTGTGAACTATGATCCTGAAACACAAGGTGCTGTTATATCAGGCCTGCCAGTGAGATCGAAGTCAACTGGGCCTTGGGACTTAGACGGACAATAGAAATCACTATTTCTTGATCGCTTGATAAATAGCTTTATACTCCATCATTCGTAATATGACTGGAATCATAGACATCGTTGTTAACCTGTATACTCCTCAAGAAGTTGAGCTTGGGCAGACAGGTCTTGATGAAGACTTCAAGAAACAGGTCAGAATGCCAGAAGAAATGAGATCTGGCGTAACAATTCCTGATTACATAAAAAAGATGGATCAAGCAGGGATAGAGCGTTCCCTTCTGATTGCTGTTCGAGCAGGTGATATCAGAGTGCCGGAGTCTTTTGAGGTGCCCTACGAGAGCGTGCATAAGGTTTGCAATGAATATCCTGACCGTTTCTCTGGGTTGGCAGGAATCGATCCCTTTAGGGGAATGCAGGGACTTAGGGATTTAGAAAATGCAGTCAATGAGATGGGTTTTGTTGGAGCGCATCTATATCCTCACTGGTGCGAATTACCGCCCAATCATAGAAAATACTATCCCTACTATGCAAAATGTTGCGAGCTTGGAATTCCGATCATGATGCAGGTGGGTCATAATCTTGTTTACTCAAGAAACAGGCGCTTACCGAGCGTTGGAAGACCAATATACCTGGATGAAGTTGCCATTGATTTTCCTGATTTGAAGTTGATTGGAATCCATATAGGGATTCCATGGACAGAAGAAATGATATCCATGTGCTGGAAACACGAAAATGTTTTCACAGCAGGTGATGCCTATGCTCCAAAGTATTGGCCTGAATCATATGTTCACTATGCAAATTCTTATGGGCAGAAAAAAGTCCTCTTTGGGACAGACTGGCCTGTGATTGACCCTGTTAGAGCAGTGGAAGAATTCAATGAACTAAATTTTAGAGAGTCAGCCTCTCAAAGAATCTTGAGAGAAAATGCTTTAGAAGTTTTTAATTTAGGTTAATAGTTTATTTCTATGAGCATGGAACTACCCTCATCATACAAGCATACAAATATCTCTGATGGAGTTCGTTCAGCCTGCTTAAAAGATCCTTCCAAGATTGCCTACAAGCATGGCAAGAATACAAGAACGTACCAAGAGCTGGCACAAAGAATGGACTCGATTTCAAGTGTAATCTCTTCGTTTGATATTCCGCCAAAATCCAATTTAGGAATCGTTGCCTCTAACTCTATTGACTACATGGAGATTGTCCTAGCAGCCTCTCAATTGGGTCACCCTATTGCTACGGTCAATCCAAAATTGACTGCAAAAGAGATCGTTTCAATATGTGAAGATGCCCAAGCAAGTTTGATCTTTGTTGATCAAAAAGTGTCTACAGTGCTTGAAGGGATTCACATTGATGGCGCTCAAAGGAAAATTAATATCGAGAATGAGCTAAGCAACTTAATTGATCAGTCAAGTCAAATGAGTGGCCTTCCAGCCATTGATGAAAAAGAAACATTCACGATACCTTATACTTCTGGGACAACAGGAAAGCCAAAGGGTGTTCTTGTGCCTCATCGATCAAGAGCGTTGACGCTATATGGGATGGCAGATGCTTATGGTTGTTTTTCTTCTGATGATCGTTTTCTTTCTATTGCACCAATGTGTCATGGTGCTGGAATGATCTTTTCACTAGCCCCAATATTCTTTGGGGGTTACGCAGAGATTATGGATGGCTTTGATCCTGAGCTTGTAATGAAAACTCTCGAAGATGAGGAAATGACAGGTTTTTTTGGAGTTCCAACCCATTTTCATGGGATGCTGGGCATAGATCAATCCGTTCTTGAAAACTATACTGGAAGCTCATTAAAAACGATCATATCGAATGCAGCCGCACTGCCGCAATCTTTGAAAGAAAGGATAGTTGAGCATTTTGGAGAGGGGCTGCTCTATGAGTGCTATGGTTCAACAGAGGGTGGAATTATTTCAAACCTAAGACCAGATGATCAATTAAGAAAAAAGCAATGTGTAGGAGAGCCCTTTCCTTTTACAAAGATAAAAATATTAAACGATGATGGTGATGAATGTGGGCCGAATGAGGTTGGGGAAGTTTTCACAAGCAGTCCATACATATTTAATGGCTACTGGCAAAAAGAAAAAGAAACTCGAGATGCTTTTGATGGTGAATGGCTCACTGTGGGTGACCTTGCTAAAAAAGATGAAGATGGATTCCTATATATAGTTGATAGAAAAAAAGACATGATCATCTCGGGCGGAATCAATATATATCCAAGGGAAATTGAAGAAGTCCTTTTAGAGCATGCAGAGATCAATGATATTGCTATTGTTGGTGAGCCTGATGAAAAATGGGGTGAAGTCATTAAAGCATTTATTGTTTTCGATGAATTGGAACTATCCCTTGATGAGATTCAAGATTTTTGTAGTAATAAGATCGCATCTATTAAAATACCAAAGATTATAGTAACAATTGATGCCTTGCCAAGAAATGCAAACGGCAAAGTGCTCAAAACAGAATTAAGAGGAACAAAACTATGAGCTTGAAAAAAATCTCAGTAGATTTTTACTTTGATTATAGTTGTCCTTGGACTTACCTTGGCTTCAAACGATTGATTCAAACCGCGACAAGAACTGCATCGGACATCATTTGGAAACCCATAAATCTTGAGATTATGAGAGAGATTCTTGATAAACCGAAAACAATCACAGCTGACTACCAAAAAAATTACAGAAAAAAAGACCTGCAAGACTGGGCAAACTACTGCAACGTAGTCATAAAGCCAATGGAAAATATTGATCATAAAGCCTCAATGGCTGCATCCAGAGTTGTAGCTCATGCTGAAGGTGAGGGTCTTATAAAAGAATACTCAGAGGAAGTCTTTAAAGCTTTTTTCAGCGATTCCAAAGATATCTCAGATAAGAATGTCTTGCTTGAGATCTCTGAAAAAATTGGCTTGAATGGAAATCTTGAAGATTATTTAGATGACCACTCATTAGATCTTATGATAGAAAAAAACTCTAAGGAACTTGCACAACGAGGCGGGTATGGAAGCCCAACAATGTTTGTTGAGAATCAGATGTTTTTTGGCAATGATCGAATGAACCTGGTCGAGTTTGCAATTGGACAAGCAAGCGGCAGAGTCTTAGTGATTCCTGGACAGCACAACACATAGTATTTTTGTGATACATTATTTCTATGGCCACCCTTTCCAAATTTAACAGAAGAAACTTTCTAAAAGGCTCGGCGTCTATGGGTCTTGCATTGAATTACTCTTCATCAGCACTTGCTGCTGATAATCAGAGCCAATATCGTTCTTGGGAAGATGTCGCAAGAAAAAAGTGGACTTGGGATAAAGTCAGTCGATCCACACATGGCACCAACTGCACCGGTCAGTGTGCTTTCAATGTTTATGTAAAAAATGGTGTGGTCTGGAGAGAAGAGCAACAGGGTGAATATGGATCTTCTGGCGATGCCCCTGATTACGGGCCAAGAGGGTGTCAGAAAGGCTTGAGTCATTCTCGTTATATGTATGGTAAACAAAGAATCCTTTATCCTCTGAAACGAGTTGGAGAGAGGGGTGAAGGAAAGTGGGAAAGGATCACATGGAAACAGGCCATGTTGGAGATTGCAGATAAATTTATAGATCACTCTCTGGAATATGGGCCGGAAGCAATCACATGCGGGCTTGGTACCCAAATGGTCATGAAAAGGGCTTCTTATGCCAGTATTATGCGATTTGCAAATATCACTGGGGTTCAAATGCCAGAGGCATTTGCAGGAGTCGGTGACTTATTCTCTGGAGCTCAAATTACACTTGGGCATGTCACGCTTGGCAACACAATGGCTGAAATTTATAAATCCAAGTGTTGCTTGATTTGGTTCTGCAATCCGGCAGTCACAAGAATTCCTGATGCTCACTTTTTCTGGGAAGCAAAATACAATGGGACTGAAGTAATCTCAATTTCACCAGATTTTAACGCCACAGCAATGCATGCCAGCAAATGGCTTAATCCAAAACCCGGAACTGATATTGCTCTTGCAATGGCCATGATTGAAACCATCATAAGTGACGAGAGTTATGATGAGGATTACATGAGGGAGCAATCAGATCTCCCATTTTTGGTAAGGAAGGATAACTTAAAATATTTAAGAGAGACGGACCTGCCTCAAGCTTTAGCTGATGCCAAAGATAATCGTTTTTATTTTTGGGATGAAAAGAATGATCGGTTAACTGAAGCACCTGGAACCGGTACACCTCCTCCGCCTCCTCCTGGTACGCCTGAACACTTGATACCGCCCATGCCTTCGATCGACCTTAAGGGATTAAGACCAGCGATTGAGGGTTCGTGGACCATTGAAACGAAAGATGGTCCGGTCGAGGTCACAACTGTTTTTGAACTGGTGAAACAAAGGTCATCGGAACACACTCCTGAGTATGCTCAAGAAATAACTGGCATAAGCGCCAAAGTAATTAGAGATGTAGCAAGAAAATTTGCTAGCTCGAAACCGGGAATGATCTATGCTGGTTATCGCGCCTCGAAATATCTTCATGGAGATTTACTCCAAAGAGCATTGTTTTTACTCCTTTGTGTCACTGGTAATACTGGCAAAGAAGGTGGTGGTCTTACCATTACAAACCTTGCAAAAGATGAAAGCGCACTTTTCCCATTTGCTCTCAAAAATCCGATAGCAGCCTTTCGCGTAGCCACGCTCTCAAGATGGGACTATGTTCATGCAAATATGAAAGAATTTAATGAGGAAATGTACGGAAAAGAATTGGCTGAAGAATATGATCATCATTTCAAAGAGTCTGTCAAAAATGGATGGTTTCCGGACTATTCAAAGAAACCTTGGAAGATGGGACTCTTTTCAGGAACCAATGCTGCTAGTTGGAGGTCGTCCGGAAAAAGATGGAGAGAAAATGCTTTTAGTAAGCTTGAAACCATTGCGACTTTTGCTACCGATATGGGTGCTACAGCAATGTATTCTGATTATGTATTGCCGATCTCCCATCACTATGAAAGACATGACTTCCATCTAGAGCCAAGAACCCCGTATATGCAGGTGATAGATAAGGCGGTAGAACCTTTGGGAGAAAGTGTAGATGACTGGACTGCATACAAAAGATTGGCTGAAGCAATCTCCATTCGAGCAAAAGAAAGAAGCATAAGCCCCATCCCTGATAATGTTGTGGGCGTTCCGTTTGCGAGAGATATGACGAAATATCACGATGACTTTACCGATGAAGGAAAAATTAAGTCCGTGAAGGATGTCATTCAATTCCTTTTGGACAACACCACAGGTATCCAAAACGTTAAATATGAGGAACTTGCTGCAAAAGGCTTTTTAAGAAACAAGGGGTCTGAAACAACACTTCACTCAAAAGAATCTCCCTTTTTCTCAGAGATCTATGACAATGTTAGAGAAAAAACCGGTTATAAGACTTTGACCCACAGGCAACAGTTTTATATTGATCATGATTGGTTTGTTAAATTCGATGAAGCATTGCCTGGACACAAAGATCCACTGATTAATGAAGGCTATCCCATGAAAATGCTGATGGGTCATGCTAGGCATGGTATCCATAGCATGTGGCGTGATGATAGCTTTCTCCTCAGCCTACAAAGAGGGGAGCCTGATGTCTATGTCAATCCAGAAGATGCAAAAAGCAAGGATGTTGAGGATGGCGAATTGATTAGAGTATTCAGCAAATCAGGATCATTTATTGCTCAAGCACATGTAACCTCTGCGATGGGCCCTAATATGCTCTATATGTATCATGGGTGGGACCCAATGATGTTCAGGGGCCGTGAAAATTTTGGCGCAGTTGTTCAAACGGGAGGGCTCATAAAACCCACGTCTTTAGTTGGAGATTATGAGCATTTGGGATGGAAACCCTTTGCGTATGAACCAAATCATACCTTTCATGACTTCACATGTGATTTTGAAAAATATTCGGAAGCCTAAATTTAGAACACATCCTCTCTTGGGACTGGCTCAAGAAGCATAAATATAATTGCTGCGAGAATAATTGGTATTATCCCGATGTATGTATAACCCATATTCCAGCCGAAAGCAGTCGCGGCATACGTGATGGCCAATGGTCCTAATCCGAAACCCAGATTAATGGCCAATGTTCCAGAAAAACTTGCTGCAGTTGCTCTGAGTTCTGCTGGAAAATTCTCTGCAATAAAAGTTGCCATAACAGCATAAGCGCCGTAAAAGAATAAGGTCATTAGTCCATATACTATCAAGACTTGGGTCCAGCCCTCTGCCCACCATATCAACATGATGAACGCAAGGCTTCCAGAAAGCGCCCAAAGGATGATTGTATTCCTTCTAATCAGGAAAAACTCACCGACAATTGCTGCAGCAATGTATCCAAATGCGCCTATGCCGTAAGAGTAACCAACAATTTTGATTGCATCCACTATATTCCAGCCTCTAGCTTGAGTGAAATACAACACCAACATCAATGTGCTGCCATATGCAAATGCATAAAGAAATTGACCGGTAAAGAGGAGCAGTGATTTTCTTCTCCACTTTTTCTGAAATAGAACCATTGTACTTACGGAAGGCTCATCTTGCGGTTTTGATGCTTGTGATTTTAACCAAGCTTCGGATTCAGGAAGGTACTTATATATTATCCACCCATATGGAAGAAAAAGCAGGGCCAGTAAAAAAGTATATCGCCAGTTAATGCCCAGCTGCTCAATCATGAATGCAACCAAAACTGATGCAAAGAACCAGCCTAAGGGAAACCCAATCTGGAGTATGCCTGTGAAGAGCCCTCTGTATCTGGGTGGAGATGACTCTGTTACTGTAGTCAATGTGATTGGGGATTGAGCACCAGCAGCAGTGAAACCCAATGTTCTGGCAATCAGCACAGAAATTGTATTTGGAGCAATGGCTAAAAAAGCAACAAACACAGGAGTCAAGAAGGTTGACCATAAAAGGGATTTTCTCCTTCCGATTCTATCCGTGAGAACGCCAACTTGTGTGCAGAGAATGCCCGATATAAAAAAGGTTATTGCAACATACCAGCCTACATCTGTTAACGACCAACCAAATTCATTTTGGAATTTTTCACTGACCAATATGAAAATTGAGTGATCCAGATTTGCAAAAGTTACTCCGATTAAACAAATGAAGAAAATTTTATAGGAGTTAAAAGGGATATCCTTGAAAGATATTTCACTGGATGTTGTATTCAAATTCTCGTTCTCTGACATGCTCTCCCCTTTGATTTAATTTGTAAATAATCAATATACTGTAATATGTTATTGATTGAATCGATTTTTTTAATTTTGAGCTCTTACAAAAGGTGAAACAATGACACTACAATATTCAGCTGTCGGAATACAAAACGAATCACATATGGCTACCAGTATTGATGATTACTGGAAGGATCTGGAAAGGCTCCAGACCAGTATTGCTTATTCTGTGTGGAATTGTAGCTTGGATTTGCCTGTTCAACTTGTCTCAATCTCAGAAGGTGGCATTGGAGGGTGGTGCCTTGGTGGAGGTGAAGAACATCTTCGCATATATAATGAGGTTGTGCCCG
>JAPOHS010000041.1 GCA_029979325.1 Pseudomonadota bacterium
CACTGTACCAACACTTCCACCGATGCCTTGAAAAAACCTTGCAATGATTAGTGTTGAAAGACTTTCAGCTGTCATGCATATATATGATGCAAATATAAATAGAATGATCCCAGATATCATCACAGGCTTTCTTCCAAGTTTATCGGATAAAAACCCCATGAATGGTTGGGCCATAGCCAAACCGAACAGATAGGCCGAAATGATGAACTGAATTGTGGAATAACTTGACTGAAATTCATTGGCAAATAATTCAAGTGTCGGCACAACAATTGCCATGCCAAAAGGAGACATGCCACTCGCAAAACCTAATAGAAGAGTAGAGGGCTTTCTTACAGTGAGGGAGTTAGTCAAGCTTAGAGATCAATTCAGGTATGAATTCAAAAAGATCTGCAACAATTCCGATATCAGCAATTTCAAATATTGGAGCATCTGCATCTTTATTCACAGCAACAATTGTTCCTGCATCCTTAATTCCGGCAATATGTTGGATCGCACCTGATATACCGAGGGCAAAGTAAAGATCCGGAGCAATGATTTTTCCAGTCTGTCCAACTTGCATGTCATTGGGTACAAAACCTGCATCCACAGCTGCTCTTGAGGCGCCGACAGAGGCCCCAAGTTTATCTGCAAGCTCATAAAGCAATTCAAAGTTCTCAGCACTGCCTACACCTCGGCCCCCAGAAATGACTGTTGATGCAACTTGAAGATCCGGTCTTTCTGTTTTCTCAGATTGAACACCGCCATATCGAGTATGATTTGGAATTTCAACCGAAGGCATTTCGGTATCAACCACATTTGCATTGTTTGTGTTTCCAAGCTCTTTAAAAGATGCCGTTCTGACTGTCGCTAATATTTTTTGATCATCTGATATTTTGATTGTTTGAATGGCATTGCCGGCATAGATTGGCCTTTTAAATATTCTTGGTCCTTCAACAGACATGATATCCGTGACTTGATTGACATCAAGAATTGCTGAAATTCTTGGAGCCAAGTCTCTTCCAAATGTTGTGGATGGAAGAAGAATATAATCATAGTCATTTCCAACCTCAGCAACCACTGGTGCCATAGTTGATGCAATTGGATGCTCAAATGCCTCATTGCTGATTGAGAAAACATTCTTCACTGAATCAATCGTTGCTGCTTGTGATGCGATTTCAGAACCATTTTCTAATACCAAAACATCGAGGTCTTCAGAAATTTGTGAACCACAATTGACTGTCTTTGATGTTGATGAGAGAAGTTGTCCATCAAAATGATCTGCAACAATAAGCACCTTACTCATGACACCAACCCCTTTTCTTTCAAAGCTGCAAAAAGCTCATCTACATTTTCAACCATTACGCCTGATTCTCTTGGCGGTGGGGGTGAAACATTTATTACCTCAATTGCTGAGGTGAAATCAGTCTTCATCTCAGATGATTCAATGACATCAAGAACCTTCTTCTTTGCCTTCATAATGTCAGGAAGCTTTACGTACCTTGGTTCATTTAGCCTGAGATCAGTTGTAATGATTGCTGGCAGATCAACTTCAAGCGTCTCTAAACCTTGGTCAATTTCTCTGACCACTGTCGCTTTGTCTCCCTCAATTGAAACCTGAGAAACAAAAGTGGCCTGCGGAATAGAACATAATTGGGCAAGAATTTGTCCCGTTTGGCTGCAGTCATCATCAATTGCTTGTTTGCCCATCATGATTAATCCAGGCTTCTCTTGATCAACAATCTCATGAAGCGCCTTCGCAACCGTTAAGGGCTCTATCTCTTCATCATGTTTAACAAGTATTGCTCGATCCGCTCCCATGGCCAATCCTGTTCTCAGTTGTTGTTGAGAATCATCTGGGCCAATTGAAACAATGATGACTTCAGAGGCATTGCCGCTTTCTTTGATTCTGAGCGCCTGCTCAAGTGCAATTTCATCAAAAGGATTGATGCTCATTTTCACACCCTCAGTGACAACACCAGACTCGTCAGGCTTGACCCTTATTTTTACGTTATAGTCAATGACGCGTTTTATACAAACTAATATCTTTTCCATGGGTTTATTTTTATGATTGTCTTGTGAAGAGTTATATAATTTGAAGTATTCTGACCTAAAATAGCAGAAAATAACAGCTAAATCCGGAGTAAAGAAATTAAAATCAGAATCAAAAAAATCATCCCAATATTTTTCATTAGCATGATAGTAGTCGGATGCACATCTGACGGTGAATTGTCAGGCTCTAAATCCAGCATGAGTGCTGGTAACAGGTCATCTTGTTTCAATAGTTCAAGTATCAACGATTATGAAGTTTTAGACAGAGGAAACTTGATTGTATACGGAAGACCGAGAAAAAGAGCATACCATCTCCAAATTAGTCCTCCGAACTTAGATCTTGGAGGCACTGATATGATTAGTTTTAGAAGTTGGAGCTCAAGAATTTGTGGGTATGCTGGAGATGAACTGATTATACCAAACGACATCTTCCAGCCCAGATATTCAATCACGAATGTCACTGAGCTCGATGAGACAGGACTTTATAACTTAATGGTTCAATTTGGAAAAGCAGAGCCTTTAGAAGAAGTTGAACCAGAGGTGACTGGTGAACCAGAAATATCAAGAGAACTAGACAATGAAGTTGAGGAGAAATCATGACTGATAATGAAAGCATCACACAAATTGATCACGAAACAGTGATGGGGAAAATCATTTATCTTTCAGATAAAGAGGAAAGGAAAGGGCAGGAGAGAGGAAGAGAGTATTTCATCATCAATAAACATGCAAATGGTCATAGAAAAATAGTGGCGCACTGCGAAATTGATGATCGCCCAGCTGTAATGAGAGACATCACTTATTCTTTGGATGAAAATTGGCTTCCGACAGATTGCTTTGTCAGAATTTCTGTAGATGATCAATTCATGGGATCGGGTTGGTTTAACTTCACTGATGGTTGTGCTGAATGTGAAACAACAACAGCACTTGAGGGCCGTGTGAGTCAAAAAATGAAAACGGATGGACGGCTAAAAACTTTTCAAAATCATGCCATCGCATGCGATGCTTGGCATTTAAGACTTTTTGATAGAAACAGTGATGAAAAAGTACAAAACTCAGGAGAAATTCTTTTGTCCTCTCCTGATCACAGAGGCGCAACTGGACCCATGCTTTTCCCAATAACAATGAATATTGAGTATGTGGGTGAGGAAGAAGTGACTGTTGGAGCTGGAACTTTTGACGCATTACACTTCAGATTTGTGGGTACACCAGGTTTACCCCAAGAGCATCCACCTTATGATGTTTGGTGCACAAACGATGGCGATTACCTTTTCCTAAAGGGAGCCGTTGGTGGATATATGCAAACTTATTATGAGCTGGTTGAGCTGTATTAATTGAAAGTTGTGAAATAACAACAAATTTGGTAGTCAACTGTCAAATCCATATAGTATTATTTAAGAGTTACTTTTTTTATTAACTAGGGGAGCATTTATATGAAAAAACTAATTGTTTTATCCAGTGTTTTCTTTGTTGCATTTAGTGGGATTTTATCTCCTGGCTTGTATGCACAAGATACTTTGGAAGAAATAGTAGTTACAGCCCGTAAAAGACAGGAAAACCTGTCTGAAATCCCACTTTCTATATCAGTATTTTCAGAAGAAGATATTAAAGAGAGTGGATTCAAAAACCTTGAAGATCTTTCATTGCAAGTTGCTGGTTTCCAGCATTCTGCTCAAGGTGGTCAAGCACCAGGAAGAGTGAACTCGCAGTTGAGATTCAGAGGGATGAACGTAAACAGTCTATCTGAAGATCCTTCTTTGAATATTGCCACAATGTTTGTGGATGGTATTTATGTGATTGGTGGTTATCACTCAATCCCATTGGAAGAAGTCTCTCGAGTTGAGGTTGTAAAAGGACCTCAGTCTGCACTTTATGGTCGTTCAACATTCGGTGGCGCAGTCAACTACATCACAAAAGATCCTAATACAGAAGAAACTGAAGGAAGCATAGATCTCACACTTGGTGAAGATGGGGAAATGATTTTCTACGGTTCATTCGAAGGACCAATCACAGATATGTTATCAGGAAGAATTGCTGTTAAATCTTATGAAAGAGACGGCATCTTCACTGCATCTGATGGTGGAGAGATGGGCGCAGAACAAACAGAATCTATCGTTGGTAGTCTCGTTGCCAGAGGTGATAACTGGAAATTAAAGCTAAGAGCTTTTCACAGTGAAGACAGAGATGGTGGACCAGCAGGTGGTTATATTCTTGGATATAGAAATGACAGCTGTACTGGTAAAACAGTATCAACTGGTGATCCAGCAAATCCAACTGTAAACCCTGAAGGATATGTATGTGGAAATGTTCCAGGACCAGGTCAAGCAATTGACTATTTTGGTGGTACAAATGTGATTGATATGAACACATCTCTGAGTGCTTTGGCATCATCTTGGCTGTATGGCGGAAGTCCAGTTTCAACAAGTTTTGATGGAAAAGTTCCTACGCTTGCAGTTGGTTCTTATGGTATGGCAAGAGACATTGATCGAATCAATGCTAACTTCTCATATGATATGGACAACGGTGGAACCATTGAAGCCAGTGCTGGATATAATCATGTCGCAACCATGTGGGTAAGAGACTTTGACTATAGTGCTCAAAGTAACTCATCATCAAGAGATCCTTATATCTCTCATGATAGAACCTATGATATTAAATACATCAGCAACCAAGACGGTCGTCTCAGATGGCTAATCGGTGCCAATAGATATCAGCAAAACTTTATCCATAGAGGGCAAGGTGGAGCAATTATTATTGAGTGTGTAAATAGCTTTGGCGCTCCTATTCCATGGGGCGGTGCAGACATTTCAAATCCTGCTAATAGGCCATGTGCTCCTTTCTTACCAAACGGCTATCGAGGGAACAACTCTGTTGATACAAACTCTGGTAACAACTCAGATAATGTTATTTCAACCGGTATCTATGCTGGTATCGACTACGATATCAGTGACTCATTGACTTTGAGTGTAGAGATAAGAAGACAAGAAGAGGAAATTGAACAAATTTTTGCTAGATCAAATATCAATAAACTTGAATTTGATAGCACTCTTCCACGTGTTATCTTGAGATATATTCCTAACGATAACTCAATGTTCTATGCCAGTTACTCCCAAGGAGTACTTCCTGGTAAAGCAAATGATGCTGTAGCAAATGCTACTGATTATGAGCTTGAACAATATAGAGCTACTCAACCAAATGTAAAACGATTCCTTGAAGAGGAAGAGCTTGACAGTATGGAAATTGGTTGGAAAGGGACTCTGCTTGATGGAAGAGCAACAGTTTCTGTCGCGCTATATCAAGCTGACTGGGCCAATCAAAAAGGAAGAAGTACTGCAGTTGTAAATGAATCGTGTCGTGCAGCTGATATTGGTGGAACTGCTGCCAATAGAGTTTGTAATGCAATAGGTGATAAGGTTAGAGATACTCAAGGTAATCTTGTATATAACGTTAGAAACTTTGCAACAATGGGTGACTCTGAAATATCTGGTATTGAAATTGAGGGTAATATTGCCCT
The DNA here is from genome assembly GCA_029979325.1 of Pseudomonadota bacterium. Next base: position 5,540 of record JAPOHS010000041.1, read on the forward strand.
GAATGACAACTGGACATTGATGGGAACACTTGGAATGGCAGATTCTGAGTTCAATGACTATCAGTACAACTTTGTAAGTGCTTTTGCGAAATATTCTCAGATGGCTGGCAATACCATGCCAAGATATCCTGAAGATATGGGCTCATTGAGTGCTTCATATAAAAACACCATGAATAATGGATGGGATATGTTCTTTAGGGCAGATCTTAACTATTTCGGTGAAACATATGCCGATGAGAGTAATCTAGCTACATGTGATAGCTACACTCTTATCAACGCCCGTGGAGGTATCCAAAGAGATAACCTTCGAATGGAGCTATATGTTAATAATGTAGCTGATGAGGAAGCTTGGACAGCTTGTACAAGATGGAGTGATTTTGCTTCACCAAGTGCATTCGCTGTATTTACAGCTTTCCAAGGTATTTCTGTGTCTCCAATGAGACCAAGAAATATGGGGCTAAGAATTTCTTATGATTTTTAATCATTAATTGAAATTCAATAAAAAACCCCAGCAGTATGGCTGGGGTTTTTTTTTATGATCTTGTATGCTTATTTAAAAACTGAAATTATTTTTTGGGGAAGAATTTAATGCTAAATAGACTGAAGGAATGGTGGACACTAGATGAAGTAGCAGAAGAGAACAGTGCTGATAATCCTTTATCAGCTTTAAATGATAATCAAAGGAGAAATACGGGTCCTTTGCTAGCACTTGCATTTGGCTGGGGTTTTCTTGTTACAGGTCTATTTACAGGTACTCAACTTGGCAATGGTATACCGTTTTGGCCAGATATCATCTACACAACATTTCTAGGTAATTTAGCGAATTTTATTGTTGGCGCTGTTGTTGGGTATATTGGATATAAGACAGCATGTAATAGTGGACTGCTGTATCGATATGTTTATGGAAATATAGGTGCATACATTCCTGTTCTTTTCATAGCAATACTCACAATCGGATGGCAAGGAATTGTTGTTGGGGCATTTGGAATTACGTGGACACTTGCCCTCAATCCTGGGATTGCTGCTGTTGATATTTTTTCTTCCTCTACATTTCTCATTGCAGCTATTTTCGCCGGCTTACTTTATACGGTAACCACTTATTTCGGTGTCAAAGGACTCGAAAGAATTAGCATTCCTTCTGTTGCAGTATTGGTTTTTGTTGGATTGTATGCAATTTATCTAAATATCATGCAAGCAGGGGGGTTGTCTGGCTTTCATTCGCTATCCCTGGATCTGGTATCAGGAAGCAGCATGACAACGATCGAGGCTATTAATATAGTCATTGGCTCATGGATAGTCGGTGCGGTGGTCATGCCTGAATATACAAGATTTGCAAAAAAAGCATGGGTTTCCATTGCTATCCCTTTTATTGTTTTAATCATTGCCCAATGGTTTCTTCAAATTCTGGGAGCACTTGGTGGTGTTGTTTCGAGCGATTCATTATTCTCTGCATTCTTAGGCGTGGATCTAAATATCTTGATGAATGAGGGAATGATAATAGGGTGGATTGGGATCATTGGAATGAGTCTTGCTTTATGGACTACCGGTGATGCAAATCTCTACCTTCCTGTCATACAAACCTCCAGTATTCTAAAGAGACCTAAAAATGTAATGACAGTGATATGTGGGATCTTGGGAACAATTCTTGGACTGGGTTTATATCAGTACTTCTTTACGTTTCTTGCATTATTAGCAAGCATTGTTCCTCCTTTGATTGGTCCAGTTATCATAGAATATTACGTCATTGACAAAGCTAAGTTTCATAGTCGAAGTTTTGAGGGCTTAGCTCAATGGAATGCTTCTGCATTCATTGCATACATTGTAGGAGCTGCGAGTACCTATTTCTCTCCAAGCTTTATAATGCCGGCTTTAACTGGACTGATTACATCGATGATTGCTTATTGGATTTTTAGAAAGTTAATGAAATAAGTTATGGAATATAAGTGCTTTAAATATAGTCTTGAAGATCATATTGCACATGTGACGCTTTCAAGGGGTGACGAACTCAATACGATGATCAAGGAGTTCTGGTCTGAGTTGCCTAATTTAATTGATGAGATCTCAAATGAAGGCAAAGCCAGGGTGATATTAATCTCTGCACAAGGAAAACATTTTACTGCTGGAATGGATCTAGGAAATTTTACTGACTCTGATCTTGCTGGAAAAGATGAGCATCAAGGCCTTCAAAATGAAGCAATTTACAGACTTACAAAAGATTTACAATACAGCTTCTCCTCACTCGAAAAGTCACGTATTCCGGTTATTGTTGCAATTCAAGGAGCATGTGTAGGAGGAGGAGTAGATATGATCTGTGCATGTGATATCCGATACGCAACATCAGATGCATTCTTTTGTATCCAGGAAACAAATTTGGGACTGGTTGCAGATGTTGGAACTCTTCAGAGACTGCCTAAACTAATTCCAGAAGGCATAGTCAGAGATTTAGCACTCACTGGAAGGAAGATGAAGGCTTATGAGGCAGAAAAATATGGTCTCATAAGTGCAATTTTTGATGATCAAGAGTCCATGTTAGATCATGCGATGGATACAGCCAGAGCAATAGCCAGCAAGTCGCCTTTGGCTATCAGTGGCATAAAAGAGATGATTAATTATAGCCGAGATCATAGTGTCGATGAATCATTGAATTATGTTGCATTATGGAATGCTGCTATGAAATACGAAGATGACTTGAAGGAAACTTTTTTAGCAAAGATGGAAAAAAGGGACGAGCTATTCCAGGGCTTAAAAAAGAAAGGTAAATATTTCGAAAAATAAACTATTCCCACTCAACAATCTCAATCCACTCACCTGCAATCCCAACAGTTACTCCAACTTTGCTTCCATTGTATGGAAATGCTTCTATCGATTGAGGTTCATGCTTCCATTCAACATTAATCTTATCAATCGAATCTGTAGAAAAAGAAACCATTGATGTTGATGGTGGCAGGTGGCCTTCCTTTACTTGCCTTGGCTCAAAAGTATCGCCATTATTCCATTCATCGAGCTCTATCAGAAAATTCTCTTCAAACTCAACCAATGCTAAAGGGAAGACCGAATCATCTGGTAGATTATTCATTCTAGCAAGGACTCCAATTTTCCAATCAGAAGCTTCTGTCACAGGCATATCAAATACAGTCTTGTAATATTCTCTTAATGACTCCATAGAAGCTCCCCCGAGAACCATTATGAATACTCGATCCACATAAGATTGAGCTGAACCCAGATTAAAGCCTGAGCCTTCTGGAATGATTCTAGTCAAGTATAAAACCTCATCAGATGGGCCCAAAACCTGCATTGCCCTAGGAGCATCCGGAGTAGGATATAAGTCATATGGCATACCAATGATTTCAAATGCTGATGACTCAAGCTCAGCAGCCAATTGATCTGGGTCTTGTACCAGTATTTCAGTCGAATTCCATC
>JAPOHS010000042.1 GCA_029979325.1 Pseudomonadota bacterium
AAATTACTGGTGGTAAAGAATTATATGATGCAATCGATCTTCTTTTTAAGTAAGAATGAACCTTTTAAAAATCAATTTATTTCCTTATAATAACATACCTGGTATGTGCTCGTAGCTCAACTGGATAGAGCGCAGCCCTGCGAAGGCTGAGGTTGTGGGTTCAAATCCCACCGGGCGCGAGTAGTGAAATATTAAGGGCGATTAGCTCAGTTGGTTAGAGTGCTTGCTTGACATGCAAGAGGTCGGCGGTTCGAGTCCGCCCGTGCCTACCAGTGATATTCATCTAATTATAATTACTTATACCCTTGCACAAGAGGGTATGATGTAACGAGGGGTAATTAAAAATGAATGGTTTTCTTCCTACTGTTCCACCATTAAGAGAGTACATAAACACGAATGACTCTCTTTCAAGAATACAGGAGATTGCAAGTAGTCTTCCCAAGCTGTTGCTGACAGATCGATTGGATAGAACAATTCAGTCTCTCTCTGATGACTCACTCAACGTTGATTGTATTATTCAAGAAAACAGTGAAGATGAAATTCATTTGGCGATGGTTCATCTTAGCTTTATTGCACATGCATATATACTGGGTGGCGCGGAACCAAAACATTTTTTACCAAAGGCTATTGCTGAGCCGTGGGTCAGGCTTTCAGAGATACTCGATCGACCACCTGTTTTAAGTTATGCCAGTTATTGTTTGCATAATTGGTATCTGGTCAATCAAGAAGATCCTATAGATCTTGACAATGTGGCATTGATCAATAACTTTCTTGGAGGCATTGATGAAGACTGGTTTGTAACCATACATGTTTGCATAGAAGATGCTGCCAAAGAAGCCGTTCAAACCTGTGCAGAAATATCTTTATGTGATTATGAATCTGGTGAGTCAATCATAAAACATCACTTGGAATCAATTTCAAATTCTTTGAAGGAAGTAAATGATATTTTTAAAAGAATGCCGGAAAGATGTGACCCCTATGTTTACTATCATAGGGTAAGGCCTTTTATTTTTGGGTCCAAAGATAATCCCGACTTAGAAAATGGGGTGACATATGATGGTGAATTCAATAATAAGCCTCAATTCTACAGAGGTGAAACGGGCGCACAAAGCAGCATCATTCCCAGTTTAGACGGAGCATTGGGTATAGAGCACACAGAAGACAATTTGAGGCACTATCTTAATGAGATGAGAGATTATATGCCGGTTGAACACCGAGAATTTATTAAATATGTGGAATCGAACTCAAATATCAGTGAGATAGTGAATTCTTCAACGAACTTGATACATGCTTATAACCAATGCCTGGAGGAGATAAGACAGTTCAGAGCATTACATCTTCAGTACGCAAGAACATACATTCACAGTCAATCAAAGCAAAAAAATCCCTTCGGAGTCGGTGGTTCAACAATTAGAGGAACGGGTGGAACCCCATTTATGTCCTATCTAAAAAAACACAGAGATGAGACAAATAATCAGAAAAAATAATTTTAGATTGCTATCATTGACATGCTTGGTATTCGTGCGATTGATAAATAACTAGCGTTATGGTCTCTCGATCGCAACAGGGGTGGCAAACAAACAAAAACAATGGAGAAAACTAATGAATAGTTTAAAAAACTATGTATTAGCAACGCTATTCTTCTCGTTGTTTTCTGTAGCTTCATTTGCTCAGGAAATTGAGGAGATTATAGTTACAGCTAATAAAAGAGAACAAACGGTACAAGATATACCGATGAATATCTCAGTTTTAACCTCAGAGGTTATGACTGAAAGAGGCATCTACAATCCAGAGGATTACCTAAGAACGCTCGCTGGAGTTTCAACACCTGGTGGAGACACGTACTACACCATGAGAGGTTTAAACACTGGTACAGCTCAAGTATCCTCAGGAACTTCTAATACTTATATGGGTGAGATCTCAATGGGGATGACAAACCTATACGATGTTAATAGGATTGAGGTCCTTAGAGGCCCACAAGGCACACTCTATGGATCAAATGCCGTTGGTGGGACTATTAGATACATTACTGCTATGCCTCAATTTGATGAATTTGAAGGCAACGTGACAATTGAAGCAATTGATAAAAAACTCGCTGACGATTCGGGTATGAATTATAACCTCATGGTCAATGTTCCTTTTTCTGAAAACTTCGCAATGAGAGCTGTCTATACCTCAGGAGAAAATCCGGGTATTTACCAAAATATTGCGACAGGCAGAAAAGACATCGGAACACAAGAAGATGATGAATACAGATTGATGTTCAGATATCAAAATGGTCCTTTAGATGTCAATGCAATGGTCATGAAAAGAGAGCGTTTTGATTTTGGTCAAAAAGAAAAAGGAAATGCAGATAAACCAGGTACAGCAGATATCGTAGATGCAAATTGTTCATATGATACTGCTTGGTACTATGGAGATACATGCTCAAGGGTTTATGCAACCGCTGGTGGAGATTTAAGCGGATATGATCCAAGCGTGGCATTTTATTCATATACAGATGAAACATTTGATGTTGAATCAACTGTGACCTCATTGACTGCTGAATATGATTTTGAAACATTCACAGCCATGTTAATTCTTGCAGACTATGATTACGAAGATTTCTATGTGACTGATTGGTCAAGAATTGATACCGATGATCTCTATCCTGATCCACTTTATTACTACGGTGATGCTGGTCGAGACACACAAGAACTCAGACTTTCATCAACTACAGATGGCCCATTCCAATGGACTGTTGGTTACTTTAAAACTGAATACGAAGATGCTCCAAATAGCGTTACAGAGTGGGAAGTTACAAATGCAGATGGCTTGAATTATATCCAATCGTATATGTGCTTCTCTTCACATACTGGAGGAGAACCCAATCCTGGTTACTGTGGTGGCGATGGTACAGCTGGTTATAATCCATCACTCTATCGATCACCTTACGGAGATACCAGTTTCAGGGGCAATGAAGGGCTATTGGTTTATGGGAGTTACAACTACTATAGCTATGCAGAGGAAGAGGCTTTTTACGCTTCTGTAGACTATACAGTAGATAAGTGGACCTTCACTGTAGGCATGAGAGATTTCGAACTTGCTGATGGGTTTAAAGCATCTGAATATGGAATCTTTTATGAGAGTCCTGACAACACAGGATGTGACGGTACAGAGGCTGTTGGTGTTACATGTGCTGAAGAAAATGGTAAAGAATCTGATAATCGATTTAAGTACACAGTGACTTATGAAGTGGATGATGATTTAACTCTCTTCGCTGTTTCATCAGTTGGTTACCGCTCAGGTGGCAATAATGCAGCACTTCCATTCTTCTGTGCAAACGATCCTGAAGCAGCTGGATTCAAGAGAAGATATACCTCTGATGAGGCAGAAAACACAGAAATTGGTGTTAAATCACGAGGTGATAACTATACGCTGAATGCAACATACTTCTGGGTAGATTGGACAGGCATTCAGGTAACAGTCAGACCTGCATGCGGATGGTCATTCACTTATAACGGTGGTGAAGCTGAAACATCAGGCTTGGAACTTGATTTTTCTTATGACATATCTGAGAACCTAGTCCTAGATGTTGCTGGAAGCTTCATCAGTGCTGAAATAAGCAATGATATTTCATCTTTAGGCGCTTCAGCTGGAGACCGCTTGCCAAATATTGCTGAAGAGCAGCTATCTCTTGGTTTGTCGTACAGATTTGAAATGTTTAATTCACCTGCTTTTGCAAGGACAGACTTCAATTATTATGGTGAAAGCTATGCGACATTTGCTGAGGACAGAGAAGACATGTCTCCAAGCTATACTCAAGTCAACTTTAATCTTGGACTCGAGATAGATGAAAACTCAAGAATTCAATTGTCTGTTAGTAATCTGACAGATGAAAGGAGTGAGGCATTTAGATTCTCAGCTGAATCACCAAGTTATCGTGCTAGAAACTATCTTCAGTGGATACCACCTAGAACGATAGGATTGTCTTATTCAAGAGACTTCTGATCAGATAATCTGTACTAAAGAAAAAGCCCGCAATTGCGGGCTTTTTTTATTTAATAACTTGGCCTTCCTTCATTACAAAATGAATATCTTCCAATAATGTAATGTCATCAAGCGGATTTCCTTTTACTCCTATTAAATCTGCATCAAATGATTCTTTGATTTCGCCAATATTATTCAGCCCAAATAGTTCAGCTGTATTGATTGTTGCTGCCTGAATAGACTCAATTGGTGTCATGCCCCATTTGACCATGTATTTGAATTGTCTTGCGTTCTTTCCATGTGGGAATATTCCAGCATCTGTTCCAAAAACCATCTTGGCGCCTGACTTCACCGCCATTTTAAAATTCTCCCTTTGTTTCCTGCCGACTGTTCTTTCCTTTTCAAGTGAGTACTCTGGTATTCCATTTTTTGCACCTTCACCAAGAATATAGTCTGAAACATAGATATCCATTGATAGGAAAACACTGTTTACGATAGCAAGATCGATTGTTTCCTGATCGATTAAACTCGAGTGCTCAATTGAGTCAACGCCCGCATTAATGGCCATTCTAATACCTTCTAATCCATGCGCATGTGCAGCAACTTTTAGACCCAGAGTATGCGCTTCATCCACAATGGCTTTCATTTCTTCAAGTGTATATTGTCTGTTATTGACATTTGTATTCTTAGACATAACGCCACCTGTTGCACAATACTTTATAAGATCAACGCCATATTTCCTGTTTTCGCGAACCTTCCTGCGAACTTCCCATGGTCCATCAGCCACACCTTGTGCTTTAAATTCATAATCAGCTGGCAAGACATTACTATCACAGTGGCCTCCAGTGATGCCAAGCGGTGGACCTGAAACAAGGAGGGTAGGGCCAATGATGGCGTTTTGTGCTATTGCATCCCTGAGTGCAACATCTGCATAATTAGCAGCTCCAACATTTCTGACAGTTGTAAATCCAGCCAATAGAGTCTGCTTTGCATTCTTAACACCATAAATAGTTGCGAGATATGAAGATTCTGAGATCCCCTCATAACCTTTGAGATCTGTATTACCAGTTAAATGCACATGTGCATCCATCAACCCTGGAAGAATCGTTGTTTCTGGAAGATCAATGACCTCAACTTCATTAGAGGTTTTGATATTTTTTGATATTTTCTTTATTACACCAGACTCCACAAGAATATCGGCATCTATGATATTGCCAGTCCTTACATCCAAAACTTGCTTTGGCTTAATTAATAAACTTGTAGAAGAAACCTCGGTGCTAATCAAAATAAGCAATGGGATTGCAATTAGAATTTTTTTCATAGTTAAATCGTTTAATTATTTTTACAGTCAATCAACCTATCATCATTGATTGAGTCTGGGAAATATTTTTCAATTAATGCCCAGAGTGCAGAAACCATTTCAGTCGAGATCTTGCCATTAGATTTTTTTGGCGTGAAGTGATATTGAAATGCTCTAATGACATAGAATGTCTGCTCATCCATTTCTTCTGTTACCTCTATACCATAACCGTATTTTTTAAGACCGCATTGAATCTGGCCAATGCTTGGCATCTTTGAGCTGAATTTCTTTTTATATTTCTTATACACTTCATCGTCGTACCAAGCGCCAATGCCATTGTTGTACAGTCTTTTCCATGGGAATTTTGGGCCTGGATCAAATTTTCTATCCGGTGAAATATCTGAGTGACCAATAATATATGTGGGTTTGATTTCATCATGTCTTGAAATAATGTCTTTCAAAAGACTGATCAATGTTTCAATCTGAGTGTCATCAAAGTCTGAGAATAAACAGACATAGTTATTTGTATAGTCATATTGTGCGCCCTGTCTGATGGAGCAGTCAGCTTGATTCACCAGTTCAATACCTATTGATTGATCATTGATATTTGTCCGTTCTTCCCATTTGCTCACGCCTGCATGCCAAGCTCGATCTTCTTCATCTACCAATTGATAAATCTTGACAGGTTCTTGATATGTTTCATCACCATCTTCAGGAATTAAATAATGTGAACTGACCCCGTATCTCTCTTGGGTGAGCACTTTCAAAGAGTTTTCCCAGTCTATGCTTGTATAGTGGATAACGATGAATCGAACTCTGGTGCTGAAGTTTTCGGACTGAAATGTCTCTATTTTTTCTAATTTGTTTTCATCGACATAGGTTGCATTAATATCATTGGAACTAATGCCAAGCAATAGTAACGTGACACAGCATAGATAGTATTTCTTTAGAAGCTTGTACATCAATGCATTAAAGCATGAATCTAGTGATTGTTTGTACAACTGAAAACATTGGATCTAGGACTCCGAGAAACAGAAGACCAAAAACAACAAATATTCCGTATGGTTCAATTTGATCGATTAATAAACCATTTTTATCAGACATGGCTGATCTCAGAACTCTACCTCCATCAAGTGGTGGAATCGGCAAAAGGTTGAAGAACATAAGAAGGAGGTTAATGAACACACCATACGTGCACATCAATGTAAAGAGCTCAGTAAATCTGACAGACAATAGATTCTCCATAGAGAAAGCAAAGAATATCATGAATAGGGTTGACCAGATGATAGCCATAATTAAATTTGCTAGAGGGCCTGCTAACGCGACAAAAAACATTGCCCTGTTTCTATTTTTAAAATTATATGGATTGACCGGTACTGGTTTTGCCCATCCAAACACTAACCCACCTAAATAAATCAATAGAGCAGGCAGAATTACAGTTCCCAGCATATCAATATGTGCAATTGGATTGAGTGTCAGACGTCCCTGCCTTGAAGCTGTCATATCTCCAAAACCTTTTGCAATCAGTCCATGTGCAACCTCATGAACAGTGATTGCATATATCACAGGTATTGCTATAGCAATGACTTGAAAGAAAAAATCCATGAACTGAGAAAATTATTTAATAATCGATAACCTATTATTTATCGGCAAGAACATGAGCAAGTAAAAAATACTCATCAGTGCTTGGTAGAAAAATAAATCAATTGTAAGGATTGAGGGTTGTATGTTGAAACTCAAATATGCAGTCACGACAAATATGGATCGAATGATTTCCAGATTAACTGCCCATTGTTTATTCTCAAGTATGAGATTGACCAAAGTAGTAGAAAAAATAAGCATAGCTGCAACAATGCAAGTGATTACATAGGATTGATCCGCAACAGTAAAGATCAAAGCAGTCGATATAATGCTATTGGTGATGAACTGCAATAATGAGAATGTTTTGGTTGGAGAATCGCATTCTGGATCATATTTAACAAAATTGCTCATATCATTGGAAACATGTGGAAACTGTTCCATCACATCATCAGGTCTCCACCTAGTACTTGAAAACCAGACTTTGATCTTATTCTTAAAGCCATTTGTGTGGAAACTGTCTCTAATCATTTGATGATAAATCTCGAGATTAGACCATATTGGATTCCAACTTCTCAGGGGTTTTACAGTTCCATAGGTTGGCTTTAAATCATCCATTTCCTCTATGAAAGTTCCAAACATTCTATCCCATAGAATAAATACACCACCATAGTTCGCATCAATGTATTCAGAATTTTGTGCATGGTGAACCCTGTGATTGGATGGTGTTATAAGGATATATTCAAGTATCCCTAATTTACCGATGTGTTCTGTATGAACCCAGAACTGATATAGCAAATTAACTGCTGCAACAGTAAAGAAGACTTCACCAGGAACTCCTACAAAAAACATTGGCGTATAAAAAATCCACTTCCATAACCAACCTGAACTTGTTTGTCTCAATGCTGTACTTAAGTTGAACTCTTCACCTTGGTGGTGCACAACGTGAGAAGCCCAAAGCACTTTCACTTCATGACTCATCCTATGCATCCAGTAATAACAAACATCGTAAAGAATAAATGCCAACACCCATGTCACCCAAGTATCTTTGGGTAACAACTGAAGATTATAATTTGTAGCAATACTAGTCCAAACAACCCCTTGAACTCCAAGATTGAGCATTGGCGGTATCCGGCTGATCAGGCCCAGAGAAATTGCAGCAATAGAATCGTTTAGTCGGTAATTGTTTTTACCAGTTGCATAGCCATAAATAAGCTCTATACCAATCATCAAAAAAAAGATTGGAACAGCGAGTGATATCAATATTGAAGTGTCCATGAGCTAATTATTCTACCAGAGAGTATTTTTGTCCATCAAATGTCACCTGATTGTTCTGAATTAACCTGATTAAATGTGCTTCTAGAGAAAAACGAGCGATTGGATGTAAAAATGAATTCACATCATCATAAACCATTGGCACCAGTGAATCGATGTCTATGGGATGAGCCTCTTTTAGTCGTTCAATGACTTTCTTCTCTCTTTTGAGACGATGTTTGATTGTTGCATCAATTTCATTATAAGGTTCATTGATCGGATCGCCATGACCTGGAAGTATTGTTTGAACGGAAAAGTCATGTATTAATTCAAGTGAATCCAAATACTCAGTCATATTCCCATCGGGTGGTGCTATCACGACAGTGGACCCTTGCATAATATGATCTCCTGTAAATAGATAACCATCATATAAGTAACAGAAGTGATTGGAGGCATGACCAGGCGTGTGAATTGGCATAATCTCATGATCGGAAGAGGTTATAACTGTCTGATGCTCTACTTTATATGAGATATCTATTGGCATATCTCTCATTTGAGAAGACTTTGTGACACAGCCGTAAATGGGTAAATTCAATCTTTCACTTAAAGATTTTGCACCTGGTGAGTGATCTTGATGTGTATGAGTAATGAAAATCTTTGTAATCCTTCCGTCACCCATCTCCATTATGTCATCGATGTGGTTGCTCAAATCAGGCCCTGGATCAATGACAGAGATCTC
>JAPOHS010000043.1 GCA_029979325.1 Pseudomonadota bacterium
ATCTTTCTTTACTTGGAGTGTCTGCTCTTCGCTGATCATTTCGATATCAAAGGGAATCACGCCGATTAGATCATCTGAACGATAAACCTTTGCTCCATCGGTACCAACGAAAGAAACTTGCCCCAGAATTTCCTCGAGAAAATAATCAAGCACCTCACTGTTTTTACCTTCTGATGACAAACTTTCGATGGTATCCAAGCTAACTTGATTATTGATATCTTTGTAGCCAGGTTTACTTATCAATATTTTATGCTCAACCAACGGTTCAAGCATGATTTCCATCGGTGTCAAACCTCGATATTCATCATTGATGTTGATCGATGCACTCTCTGGTTGGGTCGTGATCTTTAATGGCACATCCAATCTGGAGAGCATCAATGAGTCAAGTGAGATTGAATCCTGCGCTATGACATCTAATTCAATCTCATAATCTTTATACCCTGACTTCCTCAAAGAGAGTGTATTTTTGCCTTGAATAAGCTGAATAGTAGATGGTGTATTGCCCAATCTTTCATTGCCATTAAAGATACTCACGCCATCTGGCTCTGTGATAATAGAGACATCTGCCCATGCAGGATCGAGATCAAATGAATACTCTTGAATTTCTCCTTTTCCTTTCACGAATATTTCCTTCTCAATGGGAAAATATCGATCAAAGCGAATCTCAATCTTTCGATTTCCTGCAGAAACCAATGTCTCTGGAGTTGTTTTACTAACCTCTGAATCATCTACATAGAGCTTAAAGTCAACATCTGGGGTCATGATGAATACAACCTTGCCAGGCAATCTACTCAAAACAAACATGCGATCCTGCGACTCATTGTCATCAATGATCAAATTTCCTTTGTTCACAGAAACATAACCTTCATTTAGGATGCTGATCTCATATTCACCGCTTCTCAAGAGATATCGTCCACCTATTTTGAAAGATGGAAAGAACCCACCATCGATTTTTACATCAGAATCTTGAGCGATTGATTCTCCATTTAAATCATCAAAAACATCAATTTTTACCGCCTTTGCTGTGAAAAAGTAAAAAGAGAAATAAAGCACAACTAAAGCAATGGAGAACCCAATGTATCTGATGGTTTGATTCTCAAATATTCCCTTGGATTGTCTTTTCTCAAAAATGGTTGGCTGTTCGCCACTGATATCGCTGACCGAAATTAAAAGATCACCTTCTTGATGTTCAAATTGAATGACTGCATTGTTGATGATTAGTTCATCTTCATTCTCAATCCAATGGCTTCCCTTAAATCTATTTCCATTCAAGGAAGCATCAATGGATTGGTTGGTGATTTGTAGAAGGTATTTTTCCCCTATTTGATCAATTGTTGCTGACAAGCCTTCAGCCAAAGAACCTGAAATTACGATCTCAGAATTTAGGTCAGTCCCAATCCTTATTGGGAAATTATTTTGCTCAATCGTCTTAGATTGATTCCCACTTTGAATAATAATTTGGCTCATATTTTCTTATTGCAAATAATCCTGACTCGCTGATTTTGCTTATTGGGATCCACTCTGAATCTTATGGTTTCATCTTTGAATCCTTTTCTGCTTCCTCTGGCAGTATAAATTCCAGGCCTAAGGGAAACTATCTTTTGTTGAAATGTCCCCATTTGATCAACTTTAAAAATAGTGACCTCAGTGAGTTGATCAGATTCAAAAATCACATCTATTGGGATCAGTGCTATCTGGATCAGTGAATCCAGTTTTCGAATGGATACCTCCAACTTAGGGCCAACACGCTCGATTGATTTTGCAGTTTCCAATAGGGCTTGAGCTTGACCCAAAACTTTATTGTCATTAAAAGCATCACTTCTGGCGATTATCGAAGTCATTTCTGCATCCAATAAAATTCTTGATTCGACCCTAGTGAGACTCTCTTTGACTTCTTCAAGATTGGGGTCAATGACCAGAATCTCTTCGTAAAAACCCTTTGCTTGATTCCATTCTTCATTGACTTCTGCAATCAATCCCTTGTACTTAAGTGATTTTGTTAGACTTGCAATTCTCTTTAACTCAAGTTCATCGAGCGCCTGCAGAGCCTCTTTTGAGTTTGGACGTATCGATAGAGCTTGTTCAAATAAAATCTTTGCATCATCAAAAGATTCATCATTCAATGATCGATATCCTTTTGATAATGACTCCTGAAACAGATTGTCTGCATATGATTTCTTTGCTTGAGTCAGTCCATTGATTGCCGGTTCCCAATTGGGGTCAATCGATAAGGCATCTTCAAATGACTGAATGGCAAGCTCATAACTTCCTAATCCGAATTCAGTTTCGCCTCTTTGAGTTCTTTCCAAGACTTGATCGAGTTTTAGGGCACGATCCAAGCCTTGTTTCGCTTCGAGGTTGTTGCCATCAATTGCCAATGCAATTTCAAAATTTGCAATCGCGTCATCTTTATCGCCATTAAGGATTGATGACTGTCCTGATTCAAGCGCATTTGCTAATACATCAGGAATCGAGATTTCCATATTTGAGAGCATTTGTAATGCCTCTCGATATCGTTCTGCTGAAATATCATATTGCTGCTCTATGAATGCTGAATCGCCCTCTTGTTGCATAATGAGGACATCTTCCCATTTCCCCATTCCCCAAAAAAGAATGCCTTGAAGTTTAAGCGACTCGATCTTAATCAATAATTCAGAAAGCAGTGCTTCCGCAATCGGCTTTTGTGCCAATATCTCTTGGTTCGGAATGAGGATTGTTTTTTCTTCGATCGCTTGATTGGGTAGATCCTCTTTATCATCTTGTACAAGCGATGGCAGGAAAAAAACGACAATAACCAACAGCAAGGCAAGACCAACTAGAATTCCACCTCCTTTTTTAACACTGATTGAATTGGAACGTTCTTTCTCTAATTTCTGCTGGTATAGCGTCTTTTCTTCAGGTTGAACTGATGTGTCAGTATTTTTTTGATCAACGGACTCATTCATGAGTTTTGATTATTCGGCTTGAGCCTGAGGTATAGTAAAACCAGTCTCATCAATGTAGATCTCCTTGAGGAGCCTTCTCCATTCTTGAAATTTTTCTTCGGCACTGCCGGTGAGACGAATTGTTTGTCCTTCCAGTTCGATCACCAATGGTTGCACTTGAGCATCAAAATCAGCGCCCGATTCTTTCAATGATTCCTGGTAGATCTTCGCTTCAGAAGCGGTAGCAAAACCACTTCTTAACCCTTCAATCCCTCCATAAATCGCCATTTGTCTCATGGTACTGCTTGCTCTACTGTCTCCATCTGTAGCCAAAGCACCTGCTAATGCGACTGCGCCCAATATTTTTCTTGTTCTTGCAGACCTTTGCAGCTCTTCATATGTGATCATGTCTTCTCTTGAGAGTTTTCTCCAATCCTCATAAGGTTGAGAGAGATTCTCATAAAGTTGCCCATAGTATTCATTGAGTGTATCGAGCAACAAAAACTCTCTTTCTTGCACCTCAAGGATTCTTTGCATGATTTCATCATCCTCAGATGGAAGACGTTCAAGCGAATAGATGTTTTTCTTACTTTTAGAAATATACTCATCATAGACAGGTATCAACTCTGATGCGAAACGTATTTCACCGGTTTGTGATAAACGGATCAAATCTTCTCTGGTTTTAGCTTGTTTGATTTGTAGAAGATCATTGGCAATCTTATTGAAGATATTTTGATAAGGATCCTGAGTTAAATCTCTTCGTTTGCTGTATGAGCTCTTTGCGATATTTGACTTGTATGTTTTATTGATCCATTGCGCGCCAACAATATCCCATACGCCTATCTCTAGTTCCACATCGAGTCCATCGGATTTTTTAATTCTTCCAACAATGATAAGATCTATCGCTTTTGATCTCTCAGGAAGCACCCAAACGCCGCCCCAGTGACCAGTGCTCTCCAATGTCTTTTTCAGGTGGTATGGCATATATCTGGCCTCGGCTTTCCTGATTTCAGGAAAAATCATTGGATCTTCTTTCTCTGGTACATTTGGATCAAATAACATGATTCCAATATCAAGTAACTCTTCAAAGGGTATTTCAGTTTGAGCAATTTCAAGTTGTACCTTCTCGTACTTAATCGTTTTTGCTTCTAAATGATATATTCCAGAGAAAAATAACAGCGTGAACACAAACAAGGTCTTTGAAGTCATTTGAATTGGCCTCATCACTTCTTGATTCCCATGTGCTTTCGATACTCTTCCCATAACGCTTCTCGAATCAATGGATCATCTTCTTGAATGGCAGCCTCTCTTATTTGCCTAGCAATCACATCCTCTCCTGTTCCATCCATGGGGATGTCATCGGGGATGCGCTCTTTCTCTTTATCGGCTTGAGACTGAGATGAATCATCACCCGAATCAGATTTTGACTCACTATCCTGTGCTTCACCTTCCTGTCCTTGTGATGCTTCTGCTTCAGAACCACTTGAGCCCATTGCACCATCCATTCCTCCCTCTAATGCGCCTTCACTGATTGCAGCAGCATCAGCAGATTCTTGCCCAGTCATGCCATCGCCTCGATCGGCTGAAGCAATGACCACTCTCTCTGAAGCAATGTCTTTGTCAAAATCACCCAGTGAGTCCTCAAAAATGGAAGATGCAGATCTTTGTGAACCACCCATGGATCCTGTATTTTGCGAAGACTGACCGGAAGAGGTGCTCATGCTCCCTTGGCCCATCTGTCCTGAATTGCTTCCGGCTGACTGAGAACTACTGGATGTTTGACCTTGACTGCCTGCACTTCCTTGTGAACCTTGTTGTGGTGAACCGCTTTGTGATGAGCTCGATGATGAAGACTGAGACCCTGAGGACGGCATCGTAGGGCTCGGTGAGGGTATGCTCACTGATGGTGAACTGGGTGACTGAGAAGAAGGGCTCTGCGGTCCTCCTCCCATTTGTTGTGTCTCACATCCCAAAAGGAATAAAACACTCAGAATAATCGGTAATTTTCTTATTTCTGACATCTTTCCTTCAAATTTATGCCAGATCAATAGAACCGGCTTGTATTTTATATCTTACTACTTAATTATCATTACTTAATTATTTCGTCGCAATAAGAATAACAACTCCTTCATTTATTCTTAATTTGTTACGATTTGGTTTTAGAGAATAAAACAAGGAGAAAAAATGTCTAAAGAAGCTGTACTCAATGAACTCAATAGCCAAGTTGGCTCTCTGATTCATCAAAGTGAATGGATTGATATCTCTCAAGAAAAGATTGATGCATTTGCAGATGCAACAGAGGATCATCAATGGATTCATATTGATCCAACTAGAGCTGCTGAAGAATCCCCATTCAAAGCAACAATTGCACATGGTTATTTTACTTTATCTCTTTATCCAAAACTGAGAGGCTTGGTGGATCCTTCAACTCCGGTTTTCCCTGGCACAAAAAACATCATCAATTATGGTATCAATAAACTCCGTTTTCCAGGCCCAGTCATATCTGGAAGCTCAATTAGAGCAAACTGCACACTTGTCTCTGTTGAAGAGATTAAAGGAAGCATTGAATTGGTGGAAGAATATTCTGTTGAGGTTAAAGATCAAGATCGTCCTGCCTGTGTTGCAGAATGCATCATGAGACTTTATTTCTGAGTGAAAGATATCCTTGAGCAAAATATACAAGACTCTGTGCTTGAGCTTACTATCAATCGTGAGGAAGCAGGCAATGCCTTAAATAATGAATTAATCGGACTGCTGAATGATTCATTGATGCGTCATAGGGCTCGATCGGATCTCAGATGTGTATTCATCAAAGGCTCAGGGGAAAAGTTTTTTGTCGCGGGAGGAGATGTAAAGGAACTCACATCAGTTAAGGAAGATAAGGAAACCGAAGCAATGGCATTGAATGGCAGAGCGATGCTGGATCAAATTCGATACTTTCCTGTTCCAGTGATAGCGAATATCAATGGATACGCATTGGGTGGCGGAGCTGAATTGGCAATGGCATGCGATTACAGAGTTGCCTGTGAAACAGCCAAATTTGGCTTCATACACTCTTCACTGGGTATCACGACTGCATGGGGCGGCATGATAGATCTGATTGAGGGCATCGGAAGCAGCAAGGCGCTCTCAATCCTGATTGAGGGCAAAATGTTGAATGCAGAAGAAGCGCGCCATACGGGCATCATACAAGAAGTTGAAAAGACCCATGATGCGTTAAAAATAAGAATAAACGAACTTAAAAAGATTTATCGAAACACCCCCATTGAAGTGATTCGTGGAATCAAAGCTGTAAACATAAGACACAAGGAATCGATTCATGAACTGCTCAAAGGAATTGAAATGGATTCGTTTAAGAAAACATGGATGAGTGATGAGCATTGGCAGAAAGTAGAAGAGTTACTCTCTAAGTGATCGCCTTAATACTTTTCCAACATTTGACTTTGGTAACTCATCAATGAACTCAATGTGCTTCGGAACCTTATAACCTGTGAAATTATCTCTACAGTAATCCATCACTTCATCGATGCTTAAGCTTGGATTACTTTTAACAACAAACAGTTTGACTGCTTCAGTTGTTTTTTCGTCATCAACTCCAATACATGCTGCCTCAATGATATCTGGATGAAGACTTACAACGTCCTCAATCTCATTGGGGTAAACATTGAATCCAGAAACCAATATCATGTCTTTTTTTCGATCGACAATCTTGATGAATCCATCACTGTTTAAAGTCCCAATGTCACCTGTTTTGAAGAAACCATCCTCATCAATGGCTTCATTCGTCGCCTCTTCGTTGTTCCAGTATCCTTGCATCACTTGAGGGCCTTTGACACAAATTTCGCCTGGCTCACCTCTTCTGACCTGTTTGCCAGTTTCATCTCGAATGGAAATTTCAGTACTGGGTACTGGCAACCCAACAAAACCATTGAACTTCGTTAAATATGATGGAGAGACAGAAACACTTGGCGATGTCTCAGAGAGGCCATAACCCTCAAGCAGAACATTGCCTGTGAGCTCCTGCCATCTTTCTGCTGTTGACTGTCTACAAGCAGAACCCCCTGTTCCTGAGAGTTTCATGGAGTCAAAATTTACATTTTTAATATCAGGATGATTGAGCAAGCTTTCATATAATGTGTTTACGCCGTTAAAGAAAGTAAAGCGCCACTTCTTGATTTCCTTCACAAATCCATCTGTATCCCTCGGGTTTGTAATGAGAACATTGAGTCCTCCATTCGTATAACCCGCTAAAACCAGTACGGAAAGCGAATAGATATGATATATGGGCAATGCGTTGATATAAATGTCGTTGCCATCCTCATCAATCAAATCGACCAACATGGCTTCAAGCTGCTCCAAACTTGCAATCACATTGCCATGCGAAAGCATCGCTCCCTTTGAAAGTCCAGTGGTTGCTCCTGTGTATTGCAAAAATGCCAAATCATCGATTGAGATTGGTGGCTCATCCAAATCCGTAACCGGTCTTCCGAGCGTCGACTTAAAATCAATTTTTCCAGGCAAAGAATAACTGGGCACCATTCTTTTTAGATATTTCACTACAAAGTTCATGAGCGAACCTTTGACCGGACCTAAGAAATCTCCAATTTTAGTAATGATGACATGCTCGATGTCAGTATTCTCTATCACAGCACTCAACACATGAGCGGAATTTTCAAAAATCAATATTGCCTTAGAGCCAGAGTCCCTCAGCTGATGCTCCAGTTCTCGAGGTGTGTAAAGCGGGTTGACATTAACAACGATTAATCCGGCTCTCAATGCACCAAAAATAGCAACGGGATATTGCAACAAATTTGGCATCATCATCGCAATTCTGTCTCCTTTTCTTAGCCCCAAGACATTTTGTAAATATGCAGCAAATTTCTTGGATTTTGTTTCAACATCCTTGTAATTTAGTGAAACGCCAAAATTGACAAAAGCATCATTATCGGGATAGCTGGATTCAGCCTCATTCAATAATCTCACGATGGTTTTCCTTGGATCCAAAGTAATGAATTCAGGTGTGCCCTCTGGATAGCTCTTTAACCAAGGTTTATTTCTATTCGTTGCCATTCTTTTTCTCTCCGACCCACTAATCTAACTCAGTGGGAGATTTTTTTCATCTCAATAGGTCTTATTTTTTCACAATTTATGAGTTTCTGAGTAAACTGATCGTCTGTTTAAACCGCTGGTAATGAAATTAT
>JAPOHS010000044.1 GCA_029979325.1 Pseudomonadota bacterium
TTTAGCGCGTCAATTATGGACGAATCTATACATAGCGGAATATCAAAATGATCCTGAATAAGTTTAATGCTATCAGCAAGAATTTTTGGCTCATCCGCCAATGGAACACCTGCATTCACATCTAACATTTGGGCTCCAGCCAGAACTTGTGCCTCTGCATCACTTAATACACGATCAAGATTTCCTGCTTTCATTTCCTCAGTTAGAAGCTTTCTGCCTGTTGGATTGATTCTTTCTCCAATAACAGTGAAAGGACTGTTCGGACCGATGACGATCTCTTTTCGATCTGAGCTGATTTTTGTATTTGCCATATATTTATTTACCTTTCTTTATGCCTTTAGATTTTACTGTTTTTTCTAGTAAATCATCTGAAAACATTGTCTCAAGTAATTCGATTTCTTCATCAACAATGGATTGTGGATTGTCTGCTTCAATATTTTTTATGTCTCTCCTCCAATCCGCCATATAAGCATCACTTGAACCCTTGCCAGCCCTCATTGCAGCTCTATCAATTGCTTTTTCAAATCTTGGACTCATTTGCCTTTTGAATTTTCCAGATTTTGTTTTAAAAATAATGTGTGAAGGAATGTCACGCCAAAATACAGTAATCAGTTTGCCCATTTATTTCATCGCCTTATTCAATTGATTTTCAAGGTTATTCAAACCAGTGAAGAGGGCAGAAAACTCAAGATTGAGATAATCAGCACATTCCCTAGCCTTTGATTCGAGAACATTGTCTTGTTTCTGTGCTAGATACACAACATTTTTATAATTCTTGAAATAGTTTTCTTTTAAACTTGGATATTTTTGAATACCAAGACCATCGATCACAAGTCGATCGAAATTTTTAACCAAAAAATCTGTGAGATAGAATGTTCCGATTTCTTTTTCACTTAACTCTTTGAAAACTGAGGATCCTGAGTAAAACTCATAACAATGCGCACCATCTAACCTATCAATATCATAATCTTTTAGTATTAAGTCAATTAATCCTCCAGTGCCGCAGTCTGCATATGCTAGAAATATTTTTGAGTAGTCATTGAGATTAGAATCAATGGCTTCTTTTATTTTATTTGGCAGTATTTTTGGCGTGTTATGCAGGTCTGCATTTAAGCATTGAAGTTTGACATTATCCCAATTATTTAATCGTATGATTTCTTTGACTTCATGCGCTATGGCACCACATCCAATGATCAGAATTTCTTTATCTTTCATTACTTAGCCCTGAGTAAATGGCAAGATAAAAATCATAGCATATCGTTTCTCTTTCAATTAAAAATTGAGATCAAGTTAGCTTCTGCTCCTTCTTCTGCTTCTTCTTTTTCTTTCTGCTTTTTTCTCAGGAATACTGGGATCAAGGTAGTTTTTTATCATCTGAATGTTGCCATCAGTCATTTTACCCAAACTATCAATGACATCATCTAACTCGAATTTAACCGTTTCTGTATGATTTTCTAGAGCATCGCTCATCGTTTTAACATGAAGATGGGTTGTCCCACAGCATCCCCCAATTATTTTTGCACCTAAACTTCTTGCATATATAGCATATTGCGCCATCATCTCAGGAGTTCCGTCATATACTATTTCAGTGCCTCTGAATTGTGGCATCCCACAATTTCCTTTGGCGACAATAAACTGATTGTTTCCCAAAGTTGATTGACTGAAACACATAATTGATCCAATAAGTTCTGCAGCACCTATCCCACAATTTGCACCATATCCAATAACAACATCGCAATATTTATCTGAGAGAATAGCCAATTCTCTTGGCTCAAGGCCCATCATGGATTTTCCATGTGTATCAAAACTGTAACTACATATTGTGGGTAAACCAGTTTTCACTGCAGCATTAATAGCAGCATCCATTTCTTCACTTGAGGACATGGTTTCTATCCAAAGTAAATCGGACCCGCCTTCTTTCAATGCTATTGCTTGGTCTGTGAAGGCAAGAATTGCATCCTCAATTGAAAGAGACCCTATTGGATGAAGTATTTCTCCTGTGGGGCCAATTGAGCCAGCCACCAATACTTTCTTTTTAGATGAGTCTGCATTTCTTCTGGCTATTTGAGCGGCTTCGAAATTAATGTCTCTCACTTTATCTTCAGAGTTATGAAGAGCTAGCCTATATTTGTTTGCACCAAAGGAATTAGTGAGAATTATATCAGAGCCAGCTTCTATGAAATTTTTGTGATTATTTGATACCAAATCTGGTTTCTCTTGGTTCCATAATTCAGGTGGATAACCAGACTCAAGACCCATATCAAATAAATTGGTTCCTGTTGCACCATCTGCAAGAAGATAACCTTTTTTATTTATTAGATTTACTATTTCTTCAGCTAACATTGTTCTTTTTTCAAATAATTCTTGTATGTAAAAACCCAAAAAAAACCTGTTGGCTTAAAAAAGCTAACAGGTTAGTTAATTTTTATTAACTCCCTTTTAGCGTTTTTATACACCTGCAAGTCGGTTTAAATCGGTGTTATTGTTAATCGTATCCTAAAAAAATTAATTTTCTATCAAAATTTTAGTCTCAACTTTAACTCTTTCTGGTGATTAGATAATTTGAAAGGATTATAATTATTTTTTGAATATAAACCTCATACTAAAATGTCCTACGTTAAATCATATTATGCTGCCACAGCAAACCAAGATCTGAAATATGAGCAACTTAACTCAAATGTAAGAACTCAAGTGTGTGTGATCGGCGGAGGTTTTACAGGACTCAATACAGCCATCAATCTCGCAAAGAAAGGTTACGATGTTGTTCTAATCGAATCCGAGAAGATTGGATGGGGAGCAAGCGGAAGGAATGGAGGACAACTCATCAGCGGGTTCTCTTTTAGCGACCATTTTGAGAAAAAAGGCACAAAAAATGATGTTCAAAATATTTGGCAGCTTGGTGCAATATCTGCTGATTTGGTAAGAGAAAGGGTTTCTGAATTTTCAATTGATTGTGACCTTAAGGAAGGGTTCATCGATGTCGCAACAAATAGAAAGCACATGGATGAATTGATCGATCGAGCAGGAGGATGGAAAGAGTCTGGATATCATCATGACTTGCAATTGGTTGATGAGACTGAAGTGAAGAAATACGTTAATACTGATTCATATGTTGGCGGATTAATTGATTCAGGATCAGGGCATATTCACCCTCTTAATCTTTGTTTGGGAGAGGCAAAGGCAGCTTCAGAACTTGGAGTTATGATCTATGAGGATACCCATGCAGTTGAAATTTTCTCAGCAAGTCCAGCGAAAGTAGCCACAGGCAATGGGATTATCGAATCGGATTATATTGTCATTGCTGCTAATGCATACATTGGAGACTTGAATAAAAAACTGAGAAGAATGGTTATGCCCGCGGCGAGTTGTATCATCGCAACCGAGCCTTTAAGTAGTGAATTAGCAGATAAAGTGATTCCATCCGACATGGCAGTTTGCGATCAAAATACAATTTTAGATTATTATCGCCTCTCGGCAGACAAGAGAATGTTGTTTGGTGGAAGGTTTAATTATTCAGGTAAAATCCCAAGTGACGATCGCATAAAGATTGAGATAAAGAAGAGGATGGTGTCTGTTTTCCCAGAGTTATCAGAAGTCAGAGTTGATTATGCATGGTCGGGGAATGTTGCAGTAAGCCTCAAGAAGATTCCTCAGTTAGGAAAAATAGCTAAGAATATTTTCTACTCTCAGGGTTACTCAGGACACGGCGTGGCTCCAACGCATATGGCAGCTAAAGTTATTGCTGATGCGATTGACGGAGACGACGAAGTCCTGAATACATTGTCATCTGTGAATCACATTCAATTACCAGGCGGGAAATGGTTTTCCAGTCCAGCGACAGCCATTGGTATGATGTACTATCAGCTAAAGGATAAGATTGCGAATCTTTCTAGATAGATATTCCTGATCGCTTCACTGTTTCAGGTATTGCGGATAGATTTCTTGGCGCCATAAGGTGAGCCCCATGAACACCTTCAATTTCTTGGAATGACTCAATAAGTTCAGCACAAATATTTATCCCTTCCTGGATTTGATCGCCAGCACTCTCCATCCTTTTAACAATGGAGTCTGGCATAACTGTTCCAAATAACTTATCTCGCATCCATTTTGCTGATTTATCGCTTCTTAGTGGGCCAATGCCGATGATGAAATAAAGCTTCTCAGATAGACCTGTTTCGACAATTCTTTGCATATACTTTTTTACCAGTTCCACGTCATAGCAAAACTGAGTTTGAATAAATCTTGCCCCAAAAGATGCTTTTTCATTCAAGGCCTTGGGTTCCCAGTTATCTTCAGGCTCATGCAGAATTGCTGCACCTCCAGGAAAGAACATTGATTTTGTTTGTAGCTCCTTTCCTGACATTGTTTTTCCATCAGTATTCATCACATCCATGATTGAGAGTATGGTTTTAGAGTTGATATCAAAAACAGCTTTGGCGTCTTTTTGATCACCATTTTTTACAGGATCGCCAGCAAGGGTTAAGACATTATTAATGCCAAGAGCTGAAGCTCCCATTAGATCACTTTGTATTGCCAGTCTATTTCTATCTCTGCAAGTGATTTGAAGTATGGGATCAATACCTTGATTCCTGACAATTGCAGAGCCTGCAAGGCTGGACATATGTGCTGTCGCACCAGGGTTATCAGTAACATTTATTGCATGCACAGAACCTTTAAGGATTTTTATTTTCTCTTCCATTTCAGCCGATGATGCACTCACTGGAGCAGGTATTTCTGCAGTCACTGCAAAGCGACCTGACTCGAGAACATCTCTTAGTTGTTGATATTTTTCACTCATGCTTTTTCTTTCTTTATTAGAAGGCTTTTTAATAGTCCAGCAGCCATGATTATATACACAATCAGAAGAGGAGGTGAGATTAGAACAATAATTGTTTGAAATGGTCTCAATTTATCGATGCCTTGAAGATCCGGCGAGTCTGTCACCCCAATTAATATAGCAAAGGGCAATAAGGCAATGAAGAAAGCCCAGAATATTCTGTTCCATACTTCTGGATTCTCACCTGCCTTCATTCTTTTTGTTGCAGATGAGGCCAAAGTGTAGGCACCAGAGTCAAAAGTAGTAGCCATAAAGACCAAGCAGAATATTCCAACCAGTGGCAAAATCCATGCCCCAAGAATCATGCTGGATACACTCCTAGAAACCATTACTGCTGGGCTCTCATCTGTCCATATTTCAATGATTGGCATTATTCCATTGATCTCAAGATAGATCGCATTATTTCCCATGATCATAAAAAATAGAGAGGTTCCCATTGTCCCAAATCCAAGAGATCCCAGTATCATTGCTCTGATTGTTCGACCCCTTGATATCCTTGCAATAAAGATACCTACAAATGGACCAAGGCCAAAAAACCAAGCCCACATGAATATAGTCCAAGCTTTTGAAAATTCAGATTCTCCAAACGGAGGAGGGCCCATGCTCATTCTCAGAAAATTTTCTCCAATAAAAAAAACACTTTGGATTGATGAATTGATGATGTAGGAAGTTGGCCCAAAGATGAGTATATATATCAGCACTATGAATGCTAGGTATGCACAAAACTTACTCAGTTTTTGAATGCCTTTTTCCAAGCCAAAATATGTGCTTATGGAGTAAATTACTAGGCAGAGCAATAGACATGAAATGGTTACAATCAAGCTTTGCTCAATCATGAAGAATTCAGTAATTGTTGCGCTCACAACTGGCGAGGTAAGCCCCAGTCCTGCCCCCAAAACTCCAACTAGAGCGATCATATAAATCAGGTCAATAAGTTTAGCGAAGTGACTATTTTCACTGCTATCAAATATGGCTTCACAACCTGTGCTCGCTTTTAGGCTTGTCGCCCCTCTAACATGGTAGTTGTATCCAATAGCAACCGCTGGGAAACAATAAATTGCCCAACCAGTGATGCCCCAATGAAACATTCCATATGATGAAGCCCAAGAGATGGCTTCCTTCGAGCCAGGAATTGCATTGAATGGTGGCCTAAGATAGTAATCGACCCATTCAGTTGATCCATAGAGCACAAGTGAAGCTCCAATACCGCAGCAAAAAAGCATGGAAGACCATCCAAAGGTGCCATATTCAGGTTTCTCACGTTCACTGCCTAGCCTTATTTTTCCATACTTACTGAAAGCCAGGAGCAAAAGAAAAATCAATGTTAAGAGACCCATGATCAAATAAGCACCGCCAATTTTGTTCGCGATGAGATCATATGCTGAATTCAAGTATTGATTTGTGGTGGTGGGGGCAATGAACATTGGTACAAGGATTGATAAAGATATCAATACTGTAAGTATAAAATTGGGCCACTCTATGTTGTCTTTATTTTTAAAGATTTTTTATCCTTGAATTGAATGATTATTAGTCTAGGTAAAAAGAACAATTAGTCTAGGAAAATATAGTCATAGGTCTTCCTAAAATAATGAAACCCTATTTTCCATTTCCTACGAATTTTAAGTATGATATCAGGTCGAAAATTATGTATCAGACATCAAAAATTGTAATCAGTCCAAGGGTCAGAAAATCGCCATATTTTGACTCCACGATGAAGCATGGAGCATCTGCTTTCACCATATATAACCACATGTACATGCCAATTGTCTTTGAGGGGCCGGAAAAAGACTATGAGAACTTACTCAATGGTGTTCAACTCTGGGATGTAGGTGTAGAGCGACAAGTCGAAATCAAAGGGCCTGATGCAGCAAAACTTTCTCAATACATCACTCCTCGAGACATCAATAAATGTCAAATTGGACAAGCTATGTATGCACCACTGCTCGATTTTGAAGGTGGTTTTATCAATGATCCAGTGATGCTTAAACTTGCAGAAGATCATTTCTGGTTCTCACTTTCTGATAGTGATGCTCTCTTGTGGATTCAGGGTGTCGCTTCAGGCAAAAACTATGATACAGAGATTACAGAACCGGATGTTTCTCCCCTGCAGGTGCAAGGACCAAAATCAACAGAACTCATGAGCAGGGTATTTGGCGAATGGATAGATGACCTCGCATTCTATAAATTTAGAGCAGTCAATCATCAAGGAATACCCATGGTAATAGCAAGAATGGGTTACAGCAGAGAAAGATGCTATGAGATTTTTCTCCAAGATGGAACCAAGGGAAATGAACTATGGGAAATACTTTGGGATGCAGGCAAAGAACTGAACATCACTCCAGGCACTCCAAATCAAATATTTAGACTGGAGGCAGGTATTCTCAGTTTTGGTGCTGACATGCATAGAGATAATAATCCTTTTGAGGTGGGTTTGGATTGGATGATAGATCTCGAACAACAAGATGATTTTATTGGTAAAGAAGCACTCACAAGCATCAAGGAGAATGGGATAACAAAAAAATTAATGGGCGCTGAGATTCAAGGACCAAAAATGGAGTTTTTTAACGAAGAGAATTTGGATGTTTCTATCAATGGAGAAATAGTAGGCGCGATGATGTCCGCGGTTTACTCACCAAGATTTAAAAAGAATATATGTTATATCATCCTTGATGTAGATCATGCCATTGTTGGTAAAACAGTTGACATTCATTCACCTGACGGCGATCTCAAAGCAGAACTCGTTGAGCTGCCCTGGATAAAAGAAAGAGCTTAATATGGACCAGTTTCACCCCCCTGTAAAAGATATGATCTTTGCTCTAAGAGAGGTCGTAGGGAAAGGCGACTTAGATTCTAATCTTGGCTTTGAAGATTTTGATCGTGAATTTCTCGAAACAATTTATGAAAGTGCTTCAGAAATCACTTCCGAAGTCATTGCTCCAACTAATAAAGATGGTGATAGGCATGG
>JAPOHS010000045.1 GCA_029979325.1 Pseudomonadota bacterium
ATGCCTGACTCATCTTTGTGAATATTAGCAACCGCCAAGCCCTTTTCAGCCATATCGATTCCATGAACCTCAGAAGCAACACTCGCCAGTGATTCGGTGAGTATTCCGCCTCCACATCCAACATCAATGGCTTTTTTTCCTTCTAAATTACAATTTGCTCGTATGTATTCGAAACGAAGTGGGTTGAGTTTATGGAGTGGCGCAAAGCTACCGTGTGGATTCCACCATTCCTTGGCTAAATCATTGAACTTATCCACTTCGTCAGTATTGATATTATCTCTCTCATCCATTGATGATAAATCCTTATTTAATAGGGTTTTTAAACGTAAAAAACCATTAATGATGTGTTAAAATTATACATAGATATTCATACATATACCCGTGTATTGAAAAGCTACAATTTAATATTCGAAAAAATAAACCAGTTAGTGCCATGACAGATAAAATTTCTCAAATTAATTTAGAAGATGAAATGAAGAAATCCTATCTGGATTATGCAATGAGTGTCATTATTGGACGCGCCTTGCCTGATGTCAGAGACGGATTAAAGCCAGTACATAGAAGAGTGCTGTATGCAATGAAGGTACTTGGCAATGATCATACAAAACCATATAAAAAATCTGCCAGAATTGTTGGTGATGTGATCGGTAAATATCACCCTCATGGAGACAGCGCTGTCTATGAAACCATAGTAAGAATGGCTCAAGATTTTTCACTGAGATACACACTTGTTGATGGTCAAGGAAACTTTGGATCAATCGATGGAGATCGAGCAGCAGCAATGCGATACACAGAAGTCAGGATGGAGAAGATCACACAAGAACTTCTTGCTGATATCGATAAGGATACGGTCGACTTTATTCCAAACTATGATGAATCCGAAGAAGAGCCTGCGGTTCTTCCAACTCGATTACCGAATTTATTGATCAATGGCTCTGCTGGAATTGCAGTCGGTATGGCCACCAACATTCCTCCGCATAACCTAAAAGAAATCATAGATGGATGCCTATTTATACTGGACAATGATCAAGCCAACATTGATGACCTAATCAAACTCATTCCTGCTCCAGATTTTCCAACTGCTGCCACGATCCATGGTATCGATGGCATCAAACAAGCCTATGAAACTGGAAGAGGGAAGGTGCACGTAAGAGCAAAAACTTCAATTGAGGAAAATGGAGACCGCGAATCAATTGTTGTTTCTGAGCTTCCTTACCAAGTCAATAAAGCCAGACTAATCGAAAAAATTGCTGAACTGGTCAGAGACAAGAAAATAGAAGGCATTTCTGAAATTCGAGATGAATCTGATAAAGATGGACTGAGGGTTGTGATCGATCTCAAAAGGGGAACTGTTTCAGATGTGCTTTTAAATAACTTATATAAGCAAACTCTCTTGGAGAGCACATTCTCTATCAATATGGTAGCTCTTTCTAATGGACAACCGAAACTGATGAATCTTAAAGAAATGCTTGACGCTTTCTTATCGCATAGACGTGATGTGGTTACCAAGAGAACCATCTATGAACTTAATCGATCCATCAATAGGGCTCATATATTAGAGGGTCAAACCATAGCTCTCACAAATATTGATGAAATGATTGCCATCATTAAGAAATCTAAAACACCTGCGGAAGCCCAAAAAGCATTGGTTTCTAAATTATGGAAAGTTGGAAAAGTCAAAGAAATGTTGAAGAAAGCTGGAAATGTTTCCACCATTCCTAAACACCTTTTGAATATTGAAAACTTTGGTATTGAAAAAAGCAAATACAGGCTTTCTTCAGAACAAGCCAAAGCCATACTTGATTTAAAACTGAATCGGTTAACCGGACTTGAACAAGAGAGCATTTTTAACGAATATTCCGATTTACTGGAGGACATCAAACGATTCACTTTAATTCTCTCTAATCCTGATGAGTTGACATCTGTTATTAGAGATGAGCTCATTGAGACACAGAAGACGTATGGTGATGAAAGAAGAACAGAAATCGTCGAATTCTATTCAGACCTTACGGATGAAGATCTTATACCTGAAGAAGACCTCATCGTGACTTTATCAAAAGAAGGGTATGCAAAAACACAACCACTCGACACTTATCAAGCACAGAACCGAGGGGGTACTGGTAAGCGAGCAGCATCATTGAAAGATGAAGACTTTGTCTCAAAACTATTTGTAGCCAATACACATGACACTTTGTTGTGCTTCTCCAGTTATGGGAAAGTCTACTGGATTAAAGTATACCGTCTTCCTAGAGGTGGAAGGAATGCAAAAGGTAGGCCCATAGTTAATCTGTTGCCGTTAGATAAGGATGAGAGAATTCAGGCAGTTCTTCCTGTGAAAGAGTTCAATGATGATCAATTTATATTCATGGCGACTGAGACAGGAAGCGTTAAGAAGACAAAATTATCCGCTTATTCTAGACCGATGAAATCAGGCATAAAAGCAATCAAACTCAGGGATGGAGATCGCGTTGTCAACGCTGAGATCACTGATGGATCCAAAGAAATCATGTTGTTTTCAAATTCTGGCAAATCAATCCGATTCAAAGAATCTGATGCGAGACCCATGGGCAGAGTCTCCCAAGGTGTCAGAGGCATGCGAATTGAAAAAGACCAAAAAATTATTTCCCTGGTGGTCCTTGAAGAGGGAAATATCCTTGTGGCAACTCAAAATGGTTATGGCAAACAGACATTAAAAGATGAATTTTCCATTCAGAATAGGGGCGGTAAAGGTGTTATTGCAATCCAAACATCTAATAGGAATGGGAATTTGATCGGGGCAAAACAAGTCAGTACTGGTGATGAAGTGATGTTCATCAGTACTTCTGGTAATCTCATTCGAACTCGTATTGATGATATATCTGTCATAGGTAGAAATACTCAAGGTGTTAGGCTTATCAGGCTATCAGAAGATGATAACCTGTTGGGAATGGAGAAAGTCATCAGCGAAGATGAAGACGAATAAGTATGTCGAAAAATATTTTCAACTTCTCTGCAGGTCCTGCATTAATTCCTGACTCAGTCATAGATAAAATCCATAAAGGACTTGATGATTTTGATCGCGAAATGTCAATCGTTGAAATATCACACAGAAGTGAGGCTTTTAAAGATTTTGCAATTTCATCCGAATCTTCATTAAGAAACTTATTAAATATCAGTGATGAGTACTCAATTCTCTTTGTTCAGGGTGGTGCAACGCATCAGTTTGCACTCATCCCCATGAACTTTTCGAGAAATGGAGTACTTGATTATCTTGTAACTGGAGCTTGGTCAAAAAAGGCTTGTGCATATGCAAGCAAGATATCTGATGTCAATGTAGTTTCTGATTCATCCTCAAATAACTTTACAGATATAGAAGACCCTAAAACATGGAGAATTTCAAACAAGGCTGATTACTTTTTTTACTGCGCCAATGAAACAGTCCATGGACTAGAAATACATGATCCAATCGAAACAAACTCGCCAGTCATATGTGACATGTCTTCAACAATTGCCTCAAGACCCATAGATATTGATAAGTATGATTTAATTTTTGCTGGCGCTCAGAAAAACCTGGGCATAGCTGGTGTCACTATTGTCATTGTTAAAAATGAACTGTTGTCAAAAACAAACAAAGAATTATTGCCAATAATGGATTACTCGGCTCATGCTGAGGATGCTTCAATGTTGAACACTTCTCCAGTTTTCTCTTGGTATGTATCGGGTTTAATTTTTGAATGGATTCATGAACAAGGCGGTGTTGAAAAAATGGCTCAAATGAATAAATCAAAATCGGATCTCCTATACGATTATATTGATCAATCAAATTTTTATTCCAATCCAGTCTCAAAACCATATAGATCTTGGATGAATATACCTTTTACCCTCTCTAGAGAAGACCTTGATGATGAATTTCTACAATGTGCAGAAGAAGAGGGGCTTTTAAATCTGAAAGGCCACAGAACCGTTGGAGGAATGCGTGCAAGTGTGTACAATGCGAT
The DNA here is from genome assembly GCA_029979325.1 of Pseudomonadota bacterium. The sequence goes on from JAPOHS010000045.1 coordinate 3,978, forward strand.
GCCAATCGAAGGAATTAAGAAATTAATTTCCTTCATGGATGAATTTGCAAAGTTACACGAATGAAATGTACAAAATCTTAAAGCTCAACAACATTGCCCAAGAAGGTCTAAGCATATTTGGCTCTAGCGAATATCATTGTGGCGATGATGTCACAAATCCGGATGCAATCATTCTGCGCTCTCATGATATGCATGATATGGATATATCGAAAGATCTTAAAGCCGTCGGGCGAGCAGGTTCAGGAGTCAACAATATCCCCATTGATAAATACACCGAACATGCAATTCCAGTTTTTAATGCGCCAGGGGCTAACTCTAACGCAGTGAAAGAGCTCGTTTTAGCCTCGATACTCATTGCTGCAAGAAACATACACAGTGCTATCAAGTATGTTGAAATGGTCAAAAATTCTGAGAATCTAGAAAATGATATTGAGCAAGGAAAAAAAGAATATGTTGGTTTTGAGTTACCTACAAAAACACTCGGTGTTATAGGCCTGGGCCAGATTGGTGTTAAAGTTGCCAATGCAGCTTATGACCTTGGGATGAATGTAATTGGTTATGATCCTCTTATTACGGTTGATAATGCTATTAATCTTCAGCCCGGAGTTCAAAACGTCAATGATTTAAAAGAGTTACTTGCTGAATCAAATATCATCACCGTTCATATCCCGCATAAGAAAGAAACCGAAAATTTTATTGGTGACAATGAAATAAAACAACTCAAGGATGGGGCAATTATTATCAATCTATCCAGAGAAGCTATTGTGGATACTGATGCTGTTTTAAAATACCTGGATTCAAAAAAGATCAAAACTTACGTGACTGATTTCCCAAATGAAGAAATGATCAACCATAAGGATGTACTTGTAATGCCTCATTTAGGTGCATCCACTAAGGAGGCTGAGATCAATTGTGCAGTGATGGTTGCAAACAGTCTTAAGTCTTATCTTGAGACCGGCAATATATTGAATTCTGTAAATTTCCCAGATGTCAAATTAAGCCTCAACTCACCACATCGACTGACAATTGTGAACAAGAACATGCCAAACATCATAGGGCAATTCACATCCATCTTGGGAAATTCAGGAATCAACATCGATGACCTCTCACATAAGGTATTGGCAGAAATTGGGTATACTATCCTAAATGTTGATAAGCCAGTTCCAGAAAGTGTTTTACATGAGATATCTGGTATAGATGGCGTCATGAAAACCAATATACTTTTTTAATTATGCGTGTTTCATATCTAGGGCCAAAGGGATCATTCACCCAAATTGCTTTAATTAAGTATTTTGGTGAGGATTTTGATCAAGTTCCTCAGAAAAAAATAGAAGATGTTTTTAGAAGTGTCGAATTGAATGATTCGGACTATGGGATAGTTCCTATTGAAAATTCTTTTGAGGGCTCAGTAAATAATACCCACGACTTATTGATTGGTTCAGATATCCAGATTTATGATGAGATACAAGTGAGAATCAATCAATGCCTGATTGCAAAAACGAATGATATCAGTCAAATAGAAATGATTTATTCACATCCACAGTCTTTTGGACAGTGTCAGAGTTGGTTAAAATCAAATCTATCCGATGCTAAATTAATACCAGTTTTCAGTAATTCAGAAGGTGCCGAAAAAATCACCTCAAACAATGAAGCGTGTATCGGTTCAAAAACACTCACGAGTTTATATGGGTTAAATTTACTCAGTGAAAACATCGAAGACTCAGAAGATAATACCACTCGATTTGTGATTTTAAGTCATGAACAACAGGACAAACTGGATAACAGCAAGATTTCCATGATAATCACTCCGCCAAATAGTGATGCATCTGGATCATTGTATAATCTCCTAAAACCGTTCGCTTCTGAAGAAGTCAATCTTTTGAGAATTGAATCTCGACCATCCAGAGGCCAATTATGGAGCTATGTTTTTTTTATAGACTGTGAAGGGCATATTGGCGATGAGAACATCCAAAATGCAATTGCCTCTCTCAATGATCAGAATATAAATGTCAAGATTCTGGGCTCTTATCCCAGTTATAAAAGTTCATGAGCATCGAGCGAGTCAATCTCTTAGCAACTTCCAATAAAAAAATAAATGGCTGCATAAAGGTCCCTGGTGATAAATCGATCTCTCATAGGGCAATTATTATTTCGTCCATTGCTCAAGGAAGAACCGAAATCAATGGTTATCTTGATGCAACAGATGTCAATGCTACCATCAATGCCTGTCGAGCCATTGGAGCTGCAATTGAAAAAAGCAAAGATACATTGATCATAGATGGCAATGATCTTGAACGTCACCATGGAGATGCTATTGATTTGAACTTTGGTAACTCTGGAACATCTATGAGATTAATGATGGGTATCCTGTCCGCTCAAAAATTTTCATCCGTTCTAATCGGTGATGAATCCCTTAATCAAAGACCAATGGATAGGGTTTCCAATCCTTTGCTTAGAATGAATGCTGATATAAAAATATCTGATGGTAAACCGCCTGTGTATATCAATCCTGTTCCGTCAATAAAATGTATTGATCACATGGTGGATATTGCAAGCGCACAAATTAAATCTTCGATCATGTTGGCTGGTCTTTACGGTGAAAATGCTTTCACGATAACAACCCCGCAATCCAGGGATCATACTGAAATCATGCTGAGAGAATTTGGTTGCAATATATCAATAGAATCAGATTCCATTAAAATGGAGCCAGGTAAACCCATTTCACCAGAATTTATTCAAATTCCTGGCGATATTTCATCGGCAGCATTTTTCATAGTTGGATCAATCATCTCTAAGAATAGTCAAATAATTATCGAAAATGTTGGGTTAAATCCTTTAAGAGCAGGTCTCATAGAGATCCTCAAAACGATGGGTGCGAATATTCACATTACGAATATAAAAACAGTTAATGGAGAGATGGTAGGAAACATTCATGCAGAATCTTCGTCACTAAATGGAATTGAAATACCAAAGGAGTTGATTGCAAGTTCAATTGATGAATTACCATTGATTGTTTTAGCAGCCAGTCAAGCCAATGGAAAAACCACTATAAGAAATGCTGAAGAGCTTAGAGTAAAGGAGTCAGACAGAATATTATCAATGATAAAAATGATGGATGCTTTCAAAATAGCAACCGATGAATTTCCGGATGGAATGAATGTCTATGGAGGCTCAATTAAAGGTGCTAGGGTCAGCAGCTTTGGTGATCACAGAATTGCAATGACCGCACTAATGGCTTCGCTTGTTTCTGATGGTGATATTCTGGTTGAGGATTGCAAAAATATTGACACATCATTTCCAACATTTATTGAAATTGCTAATAATATCGGTATGGATATCAATAAAAATGACTAATGTCATCACAATCGACGGGCCAAGTGGTGTAGGCAAAGGAACCATATCTGAGTATTTATCAAATCAGCTCAAATGGAACTATCTAAACAGTGGAGCACTATATAGAGCAATTGCATGGGTGGCTAGAAATGATTTGATAAATTTGAATGATATAAACGGTTTAGAAAAAGCTTCAAAAGATATTGTATTTTCACTTGAAAATAAAAAACTTAGAATTGAATACAAAAATGAAGAGATTGG
>JAPOHS010000046.1 GCA_029979325.1 Pseudomonadota bacterium
TGGAAATTCCCTCAATAGCTTACAAACTGCCATGATGATAAATGGAAGTATGGAAAGTGATATCCCATCTTTTGCGTATGATTTTTTTAAATCCAATCTTAATTGTTCCAACTGGTTGATATCGGCTTCATCATGCTGGGTGACATGCGGGATATTGATCCAACTCGCTTGCAGTCTAGGACCTGAAATCTTTTTAATTCGACTTAAAGGAACACTCTCGATTTCACCAAATGCAGAATGATCTACCTCCGGCAGTTCAGGCAGAGCAGATTGAACATTTGGTGCATGTCCACTCATCACAGCCTTCACAAAAGATTTAAGATCTTCTGGAAGGATACGGCCTTTCATTCCAGAGCCATTGACTTGGTTTAGATCCACGCCCAATTCACGCCCCAGTTTCCTGACTGAAGGGCTTGCGTGGACAGAACTGAAGGATGTATTAAAAAATTGACGATCACTTTTTTGGGTGTGAACTTCTTGCTTCTCAACTTGAGGGGTTTCAGTTGTTTTCTGAGTGTTCTTCGGTTCCTCCTTATTGTCTGGCTCTGCGATCTCCTCTTCTTCTTTATTTGGCACTTCAGGCTCTGCGGTCTCGATTATACAAAGATCATCACCCTGATTGATTTTGTCTCCATTTTGAACAAGAATTTCAGTCAATGTCCCTGAAAGTGGACTGGGAATCTCCATCGCTGCCTTTTCAGTTTCCAATGTAATGATTGGATCATCAATGCCAATGGAGTCCCCCACTTGTACGAGTATCTCGACAATCTCAACATCACTGAAATCACCAAGATCGGGAACTAAAACTTTTTCTTTTTCCGAAATACTCTGATCTCCAATTAAAGCAAGTTAGTTCTCTTGAACAGAATCAAGCAATGCTCCCAGCTCACCGGATTCAAATAATTGTTCAACGATATCCGAGCCACCAACCAATTCACCATTGATATAAAGCTGGGGGAAAGTTGGCCAATTTGAAAAAGTTTTCAGCCCCTCTCTCAATTCGTGGTCTTCAAGAATGTTAACAAATGCAAATCGCTTATTTGAGGCCTTGAGGATTCCACAAACTTTTGCTGAGAAACCACACTGAGGAAAATCTGGAGTTCCCTTCATGTAGAGAATCAGTGGAAATTCTTCCAGTTGATCTTTTATTCGTTCATCTAGTGTCATCGATTACTCCTATTTTGATGGTTATATTATAGATTCTAAAATCCTAAAAATAATGAATAATTTTTTAGCAATTTGTTTGACGCCTATAAAAATTGTTATAATTTTATTCGTTAAGAAATTATTAGGGGTATGTTTATGAATCCTTTAGACAAAATCACTGGAACGATTGTAACTGGTCTGGTCATTGCTGTAGTCATCGCAATAGGCAATTCAACAGCTTCAGTGAACGGTGCAGGGTCAATTGTTATCTGGTTACATGTGGCTGCGGGCGTTGCTTGGATTGGGCTTCTTTATTACTTTAATTTTGTTCAAGTTCCATCCATTGCTGAGGCAAATGCTGATGAGGGTGGACCTGGTCCAGCGGCAATCACGAAATATGTTGCCCCAAGAGCGCTTCTTTGGTTCAGATGGGCAGCTCTTGTGACTTGGGTGACCGGTGCAGCTTATTTGCATCTCAATGGGGTGCTTGGAGATGCCTTTGAGTTGGGTATGAGAACAGGCAATGCATACGCCACCACAATTGGAATCGGAGCTTGGCTAGGAACCATCATGTTATTCAATGTCTGGGTCTTGATATGGCCAAATCAGAAAAAAGTTTTGGGTATCGTTGAGGCAACTGCTGAAGAAAAAGCAAAAGCGGCAAGAACTGCATTCCTTGCTTCTAGAACCAATACAATGCTCTCAATACCAATGCTAATGAGCATGGTAGGTGCTGGTCACGGATTCTTTATGTAAGATTCGTTTGGCATTTCTAAAAAAAGGCACTTCATTGAAGTGCCTTTTTTATTTGCATCTGTGTTAATTGTAGTAAGTTTGAAGTTGTCCAGTAAAGCACCATTCCCGAGGGGAAAGTAAACAACAACACAAAGAACAAAATGGACATGTAATATAATTTTCTTTTTTGATTCTGAAGTAGATCACCTGTTAAATTCTGATCAGTATAAAGAAACGCACTCAGAAGACTGATGATCATCATGCAAAATGGCAGAAGATTAAATGATGACCCAAAAAAAGGAACTATAATTGGCAGTGATAACCATTGATCGGGTTTACTTAGATCATCAATAAAGAAGAAAGATTTCTCCAATAAATATATCGATTCTCCCAGTACATCAAAAACAGCAATAAATATTGGGATCTGAATAAGAAAACCAAATAAGCTTTTTACTGAATAAAATGGACTTATGTTTTTGTCCTGATAGAGCTGCATGATTCTACGATTGGCTTCTTCGCCAGAAAACATGCTTTTTATTTCATCGATCTGAGGCTGTAAATCAGACTGAGTGCTATTGACATCATCCTGCCATTTTTCAGCAATTCGATTGAGTGGAAAAATCATGATTTTTAACACGCAAGCAAGCAGGAGAATTGCTATGCCTTCATTCCCAACTAAATTTAAAAGTGAAATAAAGATCCATTCAATCAAAAAACATAGCTGCCTTAACCAATCCCAAAGAGCTGAATACATTAATTGTCTGAGCTCAGGATCAACCTCGCTCAGCTGGGCGGTATTCAATGGACCAAAATACAATCTAAATTGATGTACACCATTCTCTGCTTGAGACGTCAATCGGAATCTTGATTCTGATCCATCTATTTCATCAATTAGTAAATTATTTTTTATAGGTGAAATGATAAATGACCAAAATCTTGTTCGAGCGCCAACCCAAGAGCCTTGCTTGGTATTGACTTGCCTTAACTTCGATATATTCTCAGATCCTTGTTCGTCAAGGCTCACCAACCATGTGCCGTTGTAAATCCCTCCCAAACCATAGATGTCCTCTTCACTGAGGAGGTTTTTTAGATCAATTTCTATTTTTACATCATCCTTAGACTGAATGATTAATTCCAAAAAACGATTCTCTTTGCCACTTTTATAAATTATTTTTGAAATCTCTTCTAAAGGATTGGGACTGCTGTAAACAACCTCAAAATCATCGCCTTCATGATCTGTTGAAATTAGATAGTCATCGTATGCATCGCCCTTACTATCAAAAATCTTTATAAATGGTTTTGCATTATTGTTGAGATCTAAAAAAATATTAGTATTTGATAAACAATCTGGATAACAGGTTGTCCATTTTTGTATTGTTGGCTCCTCTGGATTGAGCGTTATGCGATCAGAAAGTTCTTGATCGAGTGAATGGGCCTGCTGAGTGAATATAAAAATAAAAAATGAGATTCTGAATAAAATAGACATCATTTAAAATACTGGCTCATGTCTGAAATCGCATCTTCAAGATCTTTATAATCAGAACCTTCAATCTTTGAGAGATCATAATTTTGATCCCTTACCTCAAAATAACTTCCATACGAAACGATGATTTTCTTGTCTGTCAAAACCGAAAATGAATCATAACTACCGGCAATCAGATATCTCCAAGGCTTTTCGTCAAACAAATTATTGCCTGTACTGTAATCAGAGTAATTATTTGAGCAGCCCAATATTTCCCTCATTAAAGTTGGTGCAAAATCATGATGAGATGATCGAGATGAATAATTCTCTGCATCTCTGCCTGGCCAAATCATCATCATGGGGACCTTTGTTTGTGCCGGACTATAATTGCTTGAGTGCCCATAGTAATCGGTTTGATAATCATCCAGCTCATAACCATGATCTGAAGTCATTATGACAATGGTGTCATTGAGTAAATTTTGTTCATTAATAACTTTGATTAATCTTCCAATTTCTCTATCGACCTCACGGATAGACTGGATATATTTGAATACTTCAATATTGTGAGAGGCATCGTCTTTCCTTGTGAATCTATTTTTGATTTGGTTTGACTCATCAGGATTGACTTCATTTATAGGAGGATCGTAATGGAGAAGCGTGAAGAACTTTGATTCATTTTTTTGATTCATAGACTTCTCCCAGAGATCGGTTGTCAATTGAAGACTCGTTACTTCTGAATCACTGAGTGGCTTAAGGTTAATCTTTGAGATACCAGCAAAAGCTGTCCTATCGAGCACCGCAGGACTTCCCAATCCCGATGAACTGATGGCCTGAACATCATAGCCGCTGTCATCAAATTGTTGAATCAACAATGATGGCTTCAGATTGTCATGAAACACTCTCCAATAAGTAGATGGCAGGCCATAAAAGAGAGAAAACATGCCCATTCTTGATGAAGTTCCACCCGAATAATGATTTTCAAAATTTGAACTTTTATTAAAAAGCTTTGTCGTATTTGGCATTATTTCATGAGTAAGCATCTCTGGACGCAACGCATCTATCAAAATGACTAAAACATTTTTAAATTCAACATCACTGCTGCACTGCAAAGGAGTCTTTGGGTAAAGCAATTCAGAATCTAATACTTCTTTAGACATATTTTTTTCTCTCAATTGATCTGAATCAATTAACCCCAATCTAGCAAGATCTCGTTTGGCATGAATGGGTCTGAATAAAGGCAAATATCTTGTAAATGTTGTAATGGATGACTGATAGGTTGCATCCGCCCATATATGCACACCTTGGACATATACCCATGCACTGATTACAAGTGCTGCCACTGAGACACCAAGATAAGTTTTATTCCTTCTGGTTTCTAGAAACTTACCGATCTCTTTACCAAGAAAATAATGAAAGACGAGCATAATCATGATTTGAAACAATGCAAATAAATAGGTCTGACTATCAAAAAGTATCGCGGTCATGAGGCTCATGTGGAATCGATTGCTTGCAAAGAAATTAGCATCCATGATGAGCAAACTATTTACGATTGATGCATAAACGATGGATAAGATGACAAGAATCGGCCCAAAACCTATGAATCGATGTATCAATGACATCAAAAGTAAGGGCAAAAAATGTATGGAGATAGAGTGAGTTAAAGTTGCCAATAATATATAGCTTAAAGAAAGCAAATTATTTGTTGAAGGAAAGAATAAAAGATACTGAATCGCTATCAGAGAAGCGATGATTCCGTTAAAAAAGCCATACCAAAGGAACCAATTTGAAGGGAAATTTAGTTTTTGAGTTTTTTTAATAATTTTTTTATCTCTTCTGGACCAACGGTTTCTGAATCACCTAAATTATATACAAATTCTTCTCGCAGAGATTTTATCCGATCTGAAAAGGTTTGATCATTATTCAATAATTGAGCAATGGTCATTGGCAGCTCTTCGAGTTTTGATGGAGAAATAATAGAACCCACCTTTTCTCTAATACTCATCTCTAGTGGCTCTGATTGAATTTCATTCCAGTTCGGGTTTCTGACTCTTGGAGGTATATCAATAAATATGATTGGTTTTTCCAATCCCAGTGCATACTCAATTGCGGTTCCTGACCAATCACAGATTAATAAGTCAGACTGCAAGAGAGACTCAGAGTCGCCCATTTCTTTGACCAATCTAAAAGACTCATGATTTGAAAACTTTTTTTCTATTTCATCGATAAGATCTGGTGAACGCTTGAGTGTCTCATGATGCGGTCTTAGTATGAGAGAGTAACCTTGCTCAATGATGATTGAGCAAATTTCCATTCCAACAAGATTGATGATGCTATTCTCTCCCCACGTGGGTGCTAAAAGTATGACTTTTCTATCATTATTGGGCAGTGCATTTAATTGGATAAGCTTTTCAAGCCTTGGATAACCGTACGAAATAAGATTTTTCCTACTCAAGCCTTTGTTGTTTTCTCTCAGCTCAATTTCTTTCTTTTGATGGGGGCCTGCACATAAGATGGTGTCATAATGATCGAACGACTGCTCTGTATCGACCATGTGAGTGCTGGTTAAACTATGAAAGATATACACATAATGGACAGGATGAATCGATCTTTTCAGCTCAAGATTATTTAGATCCATCATGGTTAATATCATCATCTTGGCTTTTAAATACTGAAAAAATAGCATCCTAAAAAAACCTTTGCCAATATAAATCGATCTGTATCCTGATGATTGCTTTAATAATCCTGGGTCTTGCTCATCAGAAGTGACATAGGTCACAGCTATTTGCTGATTCAGTAATCCGTTTAAAAGAGGTTTGAGGTGATGCCAGTCTTGAAAACTCTCCGAGTAAAAAACAATATTTTTGAAAGTTTTAGGAAGTTTTTTATATGCTCGATATCCTTGAAAGTCCTTAAAGAATGTCTTCATAAATGATAATCAATCCTTTTTTCTAAAGATCGACTTTAACTTATACCAATAAGATTTAATCACCAGACCAAGCGTTGCAAACATTCCTAAGATAGCAGATATCAGCATACCTCCAGTACTGGGATCAAGATATGCATGGGCATTATTTACATAGCAGAGAGATATGATAGAAATAACGAGTATTTTTTTTGTCATCTGTGAATACCTCATTCGGTCTATTTAGAGAGATATTCTAAATCAGTTTCTAAAACCATGGGATAAATTTCTTCTTTTGCACGTTTTAGATGATCTGGATCATCAATCTCTGACCAGACTAAGTCATCAATTGTTAAACATGAAATGGATGTCTCTGAAGCAACTGCCACCAGCGCATTGGTTTCATAATCGGCCATTTTGTGTTTCGGATCTTGCTTATAAAACTGCATCATTTTCTTAAATAGTTCACTGCCTATTTTAACTATCCCAACCAGCTCTCCGGCTGGAGAGCTTCCAAGCTCATTGATGTTTTTTGACATTGATACCAATCTATCACGATATGTTTCAACAAAAACTTCATCTCCACAATCACTGAAACCACTGAGTAATATACAATCCTCAGAGCGATAATTGAGAACTGATTCAATTGCTCTGTATTCAAAAATGATATCTGATTCAAGCAGCAGAAATGGAGGTGAAACCTTATCGGCAATCATGGATAGCGAATGCAATGTTCCAGATTGTTTAAAATCAGGATTCATCACAAGACTCACTTTAGATTCATACAGCTTTGGTAATTTTTCAAAATATTCTGATTGATAACCTGTGACGATCCATACCTTCTCAATGCCGCTTTTTATCAATTTTTCAATTGACTCCTCAATGATAGATTGCTTCCCAAGTTGCAACAAACCTTTTGGTTTACCATCATTTTCATCGCCCAATCGACTTCCCAAGCCTGCCGCTAATATGACAGCTTCATTGACCATGACTACCGAAGAATTTTTCAAACAAATCACACAACATTGTGATATCTGATTGCTCCATGTGACCCATTGTTGAAATCCTAAATATATTTTTCTTGAAACTGCCTTGGCCTTGATAAATTACAAAACCATTATTTTTCATATAA
>JAPOHS010000047.1 GCA_029979325.1 Pseudomonadota bacterium
AAACAGCCGAATTCAGAGCTGCGAAATAGTTATCCTTTATGGGGACAACAGTGCCAAGATATTTTTCAATAAGCTCAGGATGATCTATGGCTGCTTCTGAGAACGAACAAAAGATAACACCTGCCTCTGCAAGTTTGTCTTTGAATGTGGTTACCACTGAAACGCTATCAAATACCGCATCAACCGCCACTCCAGCTAATTTGGCTCTCTCATGAAGCGGGATACCAAGTTTTTCATATGTCTCAAGCAGCTTTGGATCTACTTCTTCAAGCGATTTTGGTCCATCGTCTTGTTTGGGTTTTGAAAAATATGAGATGGCTTGATAATCGATTGGATCAATCGATAACTTTGCCCAATCGGGTTGAGGCATTTTTTTCCAATGATCGAAAGCCTTTAATCGCCAATTAAGAAGAAAATCCGGTTCATTCTTCATTTTGGAAATCAATGTCACAACTTTTTCATCGAGACCCGGAGGTATGGTCTCAGATTCAATTTCTGTGGTAAAACCATATTCATATGATTTATTCAGGAACGCATTGATCTCTTTATTTTTATTCTCTATATCACTCATTTGATTTTTTCTTCGTCAAAATAGGCTCAATGGTTTTCTCGTGAAACAGGTATGTTTGTACTGATAAAATGTTCAATCCGAGTGGGCTGTATTAAATCTCCAAGGGTTATATCATTCAGTGCCCACTGAACCCTCTGATTGATCATTTGCCACGCGTTTCCTATGTTACAAAAGTCCTCGACTTGGCATTGATCATCATCGCTTGAACATTGTGTGATTGATAGATCACCATCAAGTTTTTTTAATAAAACAGCAACAGAGAGATCTTTCGTATCATCTCCCAATGCATATCCACCGGATGCACCTTGCTTTGATATCACCAGATTCTTCCGGTTGAGTTTTTTAAGAATCTTTTGTGTGGTCGGCAATGAAATATGAGTCTCACTGGCGATTTCCTTCGCAGTCAGCAATTTTTTATCATGCAGTGCAAGATTTGCAAGTATCAAGACCGCATAATCAGTCATCTTAGTTATTCTAAGCATGAAATACCTTAACCCATTTAAATAGTACTATTTTAGTACGATATAGTCTCATAATCAATATCTATAGGAGTAGGGTGGAATTTGATGTGTGATTACGAACCAATAATGTATAATCTGTCGAGTAAAAATTAGGAGACAAAAAATGGATCTAAGTTCATTGAATTCAATAGCACAATCAATGGTTGCTCCCAACAAGGGGATACTTGCTGCCGATGAAAGCACACCAACCATTGGAAAACGATTTGCCACAATTGATACAGAATCAACTGAAAGCAATAGACAGACCTATCGCAATTTACTTTTCACGAGCCCGAATGTTTCAGAATATATAAGTGGCGTTATTTTATTTGATGAAACCATCAGACAATCGACCAACGACGGAATACCATTTGCAGAGCATCTCACTTCACTTGGGATTGTTCCAGGCATCAAAGTAGATAAAGGTGTTAAAGGCATCCCTTTTTGTGATGGAGAAACCGTTACAGAGGGATTGGACGGACTAGATGAAAGATTGGATGAGTATTACGAGCTTGGTGCACGATTCGCAAAATGGAGAGCAGTTATTAGCATTTCAGATGATTTGCCTTCAAAGAATTGCATCAGATTGAATGCACATGCTTTGGCAAGATATGCCGCACTCTGTCAGCAAGCACAGATCGTTCCAATTGTAGAGCCTGAAGTTCTGATGGATGGAACTCACGATATCGATAGATGTTTTGATGTTACATCAGAAGTTTTGCAAGAAGTTTTTGCCGAATTAAATAATCAACAAGTTGCTTTAAATGGGATTGTACTCAAGCCAAACATGGTTATTTCAGGGATGGATGCTGCCAATAGAGCAGATATACCCACTGTGGCGAGTGCAACCGTGAAATGCTTATCTGAAAATGTTCCTGATGAGGTTCCTGGTATCGCATTCTTATCCGGTGGTCAAACCTCGGAAGAAGCGACAGCACATTTGAGCTCTATGAATGAAATGGGCCCACATCCTTGGCAGTTAACATTCTCCTATGGCAGAGCCCTACAGGCAGAACCACTGAAGGTATGGTCTGGAGTGGATGGAAATATTGAGGCAGCTCAAGAGGCTTTCATCAAACGTTCAAGGCTCAATAGTCTTGCCAGAACAGGAAATTATCATCCGCAAATGGAAGAAGCATAAGTTTCTTAGATCTATGATTAAAAATATCCTTTTGCTCCTAGCATTCATTTCAATGCCGAGTATCAGCTCTGCTGATTCCGGTCTTTTACCTGACGAAATGATTGCAACATCGATTAACAGCATGAATGATCAACTGGGTGATCAAGAAAATAAAAAAAGACTCGAAAACAATAAAGAAGAACTCTATTCAATCATTGATTCCACACTGTCACCTTATTTTCAAAAACAGTATGCTGGAAGATTGGTGCTAAACAAGCATTGGGGAAAGACAACAAGTGATCAGAGATCTCGATTTACAGAAGGACTTTATCAATCTTTGATTAAATCATACGCACTCACTTTGCTCAATTTTGATGTCAGCAACATCGAAGTTTTACCAATCGAAGAAATCACTGCACAAACAAAAAAACTAACGGTCAAGTCTGAGGTGTTATATCAAGGTGAAATCATACCCATGAATTTCAGTTTTGGTCTGTTTAGAGATGGTTGGAGATTCTTTGATGTTCGCATTGAAGGCGTTTCTTATATTAAAAATTACAGAAATCAGTTTGATGCCGAAATCAATGCAATTGGTATTGATGCTGTGATTCAACGCTTGGAATCAGAAAACTAAAAGTCCTCAAAGTCTATATCTGAAAACTCATCTTCATCCTCAGTAACACCATTATTCAGCTTATAATTTCTGTTTTGAATATAGGAATCTCTCAGATACTGGTAAGGATCATATGATCCATAAAGCTCGTCCTCTAGTGCAGATAAATCTGAACGCTCTTTAATTTTATCGATGATTTTGAGCCCATATCTAGAAACACCATTGTCTATGTAGCTGATTGGGTTGAAAACATTATCTATTAAATCACCGAAACCATGACGAACTGTATATGGACCTAAAAACGGGGTCATGATGTAAGAGCCTTGGTCAACTCCCCATACACCGAGAGTTTGAGCAAAATCTTCGTCATGTGCATTCAAGCCCATTCTGGAAGCAGGATCCAAGATACCCAGTAATCCAATTGTGCTATTGATGGTGAATCTGAATAAGCCTTCTATGGATTCCAATGGTTTTCCTTGAAGTAGAAGATTGGCAATGGTAATTGGATATTCAGCATTGTTAAAAAAATTAATAAAACCAGATTGAACGGGCTCTGGAATGATTACATCATAACCATCTGCGACAGGCTCAAGGACGGCTTTATCCAGATCTTCATTGAATTCGAAAATACCTCTGTTGGTCTTTTCATATGGGTCTGAATCATTCGGTGCCAATGGCCCTTGGTACGAGCAGCCACTGATGAGAATCAATACTGGGAGCAAAATAATTTTTAATTTTCTCTTCATCTGCGATTTTTATTCATTTCGTCTAGATATTCTTCAACTTCATTCAGTCTTGCGATGAATTTCGCTGTTTGAATATTGGTAATGGGCTTCATTGTAAGTGCAATTTTAAGTTGTTCAATAGCCTCTTGGAAATTTCCTATGCTCAAATAAAACTCTGCCATATAGGAAAAGGCCTCAGCTTTTTCTCCAGCATTATTTGCAGCATTTGCAATTAAGCGTATCTGATAGGGTGTGGGTATTTTATTATTGAAAAGATCCAAAAGAATTTCATGAGCTTTTTTTGGGTCACCATAGCTCATTTCCAGTTCTGCATATTTTATAGTGAGGGGAATATTTCTGGGTGACAATTGAAGCCTCTTTTTCAAATGATCAATGGCTTCATTTGGCATATTTTTTCCGATCATTAAATCTGCATAAAGTATATGGAAGTGACCAAACTCATGCTTTTCATCAAGGAATCTATTAATAATTGGTGCGGCATCATTGACCAGTCCTAGTCTGACAAGAGACAACGCCAAACCATAAAGATTTCCAATCTGATGATTCGATAAATCATCAGTGGATTTATCTTCATTGGATTTCTCCAAGAAGAACTCATAACTCTTTTCAGGAGTGGTGCTATATAGGTACCTAATTCTTGCTTTACTTAGTTCAAATCCCAACGATTCATCTTTTCTCTCAACCGTCATGCGTCTCGCTTGCTTTTTCGCAGCAGCTGAACGATTGACTGATGTTGGGTGCGTTCTCAGAAACTCAACAGATTGAGCATTCCTTGGGTCAGAACCAGTGGATAACTTTTCAAAGAACTCTGACATAGCATAAGGATCATAACCTGATAGTCCCAGTGTCTTTATTCCAATTGCCTCCGCCTCGATTTCCATATCTCTGGTGAAGTCGATTTGATTTTGAGTCATTAAAGATGGCGCAATCATCGTTCCTGCCTCAATGACTTCGCTACTTCCAGTCGCTGCACCCAAAAGGATTGCTCCAAGGAGTATCAAGCCACCTTGTATAGAATTCGGAACTTGATCACCAATCTGTCTGGATATATGCCTTTGAGTCACATGACTGATCTCGTGTGCAACCACAGATGCAAGCTGACTTTCGTTGTCAGCAGCCAGGCAAAGCCCATTGTGGATCCCAATGTAACCACCCGGCATTGCAAATGCATTGATTGAATTCTGTGGCACAAAGAAATAGTTAAATTGAAAATCACCATCTTGTACCTTTGAAGACAATTTATTTCCAAGGTCCTGAATATATTCATTCAATAGAGGATCTTCAACGATCTGACCTTGTTGTCTCATGTTTCTGAAATATGCTCTTCCAATTGCTGGCTCATCCAATTTAGATAAATAAACATCACTCGGACTTCCCAAGTCAGGCAACTCAATATCTGCCTGCACTTGCCCGAACAAAAGCAATGTGCAAGTGAAAACTGATATGGCCTGTTTCATATTATTTTAGTTTTTGTCGAGTGTATCGAGAACCGCTTGTGCGTGACCTTTGACTTTTACCTTCCTCCATTCTTCAACCAAAATTCCCTGATCATTGATTAAAAATGTACTTCTCTCAATGCCCATATATTTTCTTCCATACATATTTTTCTCTTTGATTACATCAAAAAGTTTGCATAGTGATTCATTCTCATCAGAAATCAGATGAAATGGGAAGCTGTACTTGGTTTTAAATTTTTCATGCGAAGCAACTGAATCTCTAGAAACACCAAATATGACTGCATTGCTTTTGGTAAATTTTTTATAAAGATCTCTAAAATTTTCACCTTCTTTTGTGCATCCTGGCGTGCTGTCTTTTGGATAAAAATAGATGACTATATTCTTTCCGATTAGATCGGTTGATTTTATTTCTGATCCGTCATCCAGAGTTGATGTAAATGCAGGTATTTTTTTTCCAATTTTTACTTTCGACATTTCTTCCTCATTAATTAGATGTTTTGATTACTGAGTCTAGTATACTTGTTCACAAATAAGTGAAACAGCTATACATCACATATAGGTATTAGATATTAACTTTAAGCTCCCAAATATGAATATAAGATGAAATTTATAATCGTTACAATATCAATTCTTCTTATGACTTCCTGCTCGTTTTTTGAAGCACCAGTCCAAACTTGCGAGGAAATTCAAGAATATCAGTCCAGTGTTTCCATTCCACAATTATTATTGCCTCAAGCATTAATAGAGATTCAAAAAAGATCATCATTCGATATGTCTGATCTTTCGCCAGGTAATAGCATCAGCAGGGAAGACTATTTACCCATATTGGAAGACTTACCTGAGACCAGCCCGATAAAAAATATTTCAGGCGATGATTTATCAGAGTTACTGGATCTTATTGATGAGACCATTGATGGACGAAACAATATTGCCACTCAGAATCAGATCATCTCAAAAGTCTCACAAAATGTTGATTCAAGTCGACAGATTATCTGCTTGGAGGAATCACCAAATTATTTTTCTGAAGGTTTGCCCTCTAGGAAAGATATCTCAAAAGAAGCAATGGATGAAGATGGCTCATCTTGGTGGCAGAGAATGAGAGAAAGAAGATCAGAGAGAAAAGCAAATCGCTCTGACTGAAATCATCTTTTTAGCATCCCCATTTGCTTGGATATGATTCCCAGCATCACTTCATCTGAACCCCCACCAATTGATCCAAGTCGGGTATCACGATAAGCTCTGGCAACAGAACTTTCCCACATGAATCCCATTCCACCCCAGTACTGGAGGCATGCATCAGTTAATTCTCGACCTAGTCGACCCGATTTGAGTTTTGCCATCGAGGCTTTGGTCAGAACATCCTTGCCTTCTATATATTCCTCTACAGCCAAGTACGTCAAAGCCCTCAATAGTTCGACTTCAGTTTGAAGTTCTGCAAGGCGAAAGTGAACGGCTTGATTGTCAATGATGGGCTTGCCAAAAGTCTCTCTTTGTTTTGTGTACTCAATGGTATCTTGAATGATGTCTTCGTAACCTTTCAAAGCTGCAGCTGCTGCATATAATCTTTCTTCTTGAAACTGCATCATTTGGTACATAAATCCTTTGCCTTCTTCACCAATGAGATGACGTTGTGGAACCCTGACATTGTCAAAAAATATTTGTGCAGTATCTGAAGAATGCAATCCAAGTTTTTTCAGTGGCTCGGATAGACTGACACCTTTTGTATCAGAAGGCACAATGATCAAGGATTTATTTTGGTGCATTTGATCATCACTTGTATTGGCCAGTAAGCAGAAATAATCCGCTTGTGTGGAATTTGAAATCCACATTTTTGTGCCGTTGATGACATAGTCATCGCCATCTTTTTTTGCCTCAGTTTTAATCGATGCAACATCAGACCCTGCGTGTGGCTCACTCACAGCAATGGATGTTACGACATCACCCGATATTGCAGGCGCGAGAAATTCATTGCATAGCTCTTCGCTTCCGAATTTTGCCAATGCTGGGGTAGACATGTCGGTTTGTATTCCAATACCTGTTGACACACCAGCAGCCCTTACCCTGCCCATTTCTTCAGCAAAGACGATTGAGTAACTGTAGTCGAGCCCTAGACCGCCATATTTCTCTGGTTTATTGATTCCAAGCATCCCAAGATCGCCCAATTTCTTGAACAACTCATGTGCAGGGAATATGCCATCGGCTTCCCATTGGTCAACATATGGATTGATTTCATTGTCTACGAACTTAGCTGCAGTTTCTCTGATGCTTTTGTGTTCATCTGTCCATTTCATATTTGGTTCCTCAATTTCTTGT
>JAPOHS010000048.1 GCA_029979325.1 Pseudomonadota bacterium
GAGAATGATGTATTTGATCCGAACGGTGGCTCTGATGAAATAGATGGCAAGGACGGTGTTGATACTGTACTGATTTTTGATAAGAGAGATAATTATGAAATCACTATTGCTGATGGAGTTGTAACAATCAAAGCTCTCAGTTCAGCTTCAAATACTTATTTGGGTGAGACAATTACTTTAACGAATATTGAAACCATCATTTTTACAGATCAAACGGTCCAGGTTTCAGATCTAACGAGCAGTTCACTCACTGGAAAGCTTATTGACCAAACGGACGATGACGAAAATGATTTTGATACAGAACCCGGTAATTCTGATGATGATAACGGTTTAATAACTCTTCCTGATGATCAGTGGGTGAGTGGTTTTGAACTCTCTATGATCGATTTACCTATAAATGCTGATGATATTAAAGCTGATCTGAGTATGCTTTCTTTCGATTCAGTGGATGATCTTATCTTGACTGAAGACACCATGGAACTCAATTTTGATGTCTTCTCTGATGATGAAGAACTGATTATAAGCATGGTTAAACCGGTTCTAGAATCATATATGAATACTGAATCATTGATTCCAATGGAAAATACAAATGATCAAGCTATTTGGGAAGATTGGAACTATCAATCGATATAGCCCAATAGTTTTATTTCATTATCAAAAATGTCGACAATAGCACTTTTCTTTTTTTGTATTAGAATGCAGTGATGGGTATTTTCAAGAAAGAACACAAAAGTCTTCTTTTGACTTGGTTATTTAGCCTAGCTTTCTTCATCACTCCTTTATATATTCAAGCTCAAGATGATTCTGGGAGTGAATCAATAAAGCCTGAAATGCTTATGGATGTGAACACATCAAAAGATTTCTTCAAGTCTTTACAGATATCAGTCATCGAGCATCCAATTTTTCTCTCCTCAGAAGCAAATCTTGCACAAAGCAAAGAGGTGCTGAATATTGCAAAAGCACCTAGAAGGCCTCAAGTTTCATTGTTTGGCTCGACAACAAACAGAATGCAAAGCAGTTATGACGATAGATTTAGTTTTTTTGAAAGTTCACCCATTAAAGATCGAACTTCAACAGGAATATTGATAGAACAACTATTGTTTGATTTCTTTTCTACCAAGTATCAAATCAATGAGGCTAGAAATAACTTGCTCGCAGAAGAAGTGGTTCAAGAACAAAAAATCAACAGCTTACTTTTAAAGATGATCACATCATGCTTGGATACAGCATCCTATGATATCTTGAAAGATCTACTCAGGGACTCAGTTAGAAGACATACAGAAATCACTGAAAAAATAAGAATCAGAGTAGAAAGTGGAAGAGCGCCTACAAGAGAGCTATCAAGAGCAAATGCACGCCTGGCAGAGGCAGAAGCAAAATTACTCAGAATTGAGCTTAATTACGATTCAGCAAAAGCAGAATTCATGCAATTGATGCCAAATATTAAAGCATGCAGTCAAATGATTGATCTTGATCAATCTGATTTATCAATGGACGAAAATCAAGTTATCGAAATGGCCATCAATTCAAACCTCAACATCAAAGAAGTTGACTTAAGAATCAAAGCAGCAAAAGAAAATGTTTCAAAGCAGCGATCGAATTTTTGGCCAAGGCTAAACCTCACATTGCAAGGCGATCTTTATAATCCAGAATATTACATGACAAAGAAATTGGAAGAGCATGACATCTATCTGGGAATCCAATTTCAAACCGAACTCTATACTGGTGGCAGAAAGAATTCTCAATTGAGGATTGCGAAGGAACAACTGAATCAACTCTCGTATGATCGTTCAACACTTGCCAAAGACATCACTTCCAATATTGAATCATTGCTTTCAGAATTGAAAAATGCTGACAACAGAGTGAAAGCATATGAAAGCGCTTTCAATGCAAATAATAAAAGCAGAGACAATCTTAATTTGCAGTTTGAAACTTCCAATGTTTCACTTCTCGAGTTGCTGCAAGCAGAGAGAGACTTAATCGAATCGGCTGAAAACATGGTTTTTAATCAAAGATCGGTGATTCTTTCCGGATACACTCAGAAAGCAATTTTGGGACAACTGAAGAGCTATGTTGAAAACTCTAGTAAGTAATTTGTTCAAATAATTTTTCTAATCGATAAACTTTAATAATGTCAAATAAGAATAAACATTGGTTCTGGGGATCGGTGCTGAATTTTAAATCCATCTTTTTTAGAATTGGACTCGCAGCAACAATGATCAACTTGCTCTCTGTTGCAAGCTCAATCTTTATTATGGTTGTATATGATAGAGTCATTCCTAATGCAGCATTCCCATCGCTCTATGCATTGACAGCTGGGATGGTAATCGTTTTGATATTTGACTTTATTCTGAAAAATATGAGGGCTTGGTTCATAGATCTGGCTGCACAGCAAATTGATCTGAAGGTGGGTTACGACATTTACGAAAAAATATTGAAAGCACCATTGGATCAGGTATCAGGCTCTGTTGGTGGTCTTGCAAGTACCATCAAAGGATTTGATCATGTTAGAGAATTCTTTACCTCAGCCACATTGGCATTGGTTGTTGATCTGCCATTTGTGTTTTTATTTGTTTTCGTGATTTATCTGATCTCTGGGCCATTGGCAATTATTCCATTACTTGCAATACCATTTGTGATTGGAATTGGATTTCTTGTACAACCATTCATTGCAAAGCATGCTGAAAAGGCCATGGAGGTTGGTAAGGATAAACATGGATTAATGATAGAGAGTCTCACAGGGATTGAGGCAATTAAATCGACTGGATCTTCTAAACTCTTTCTGGATCGTTACAAAGATTCGATTGAAGACGGATCAGAAGCGGGGCGAATGTCTAAAGTCTTATCACAATTGGCAACGAACTCAGCTTCTTCTGCTCAGTTGCTATGCCTGATATCAATTGTATTCTATGGAACAATTTTGATTGATGAAGGCATTGTTTCAATGGGTGCAATGGTTGCAGCAGTTCTGCTCTCCTCAAGGGCAATAGCACCACTGGCATTGATAGCAAACTTATTTGGGAGGCTGAATAGCACCAAAACTGCATATCGTGAACTGGATATGTTGATGAATCAATTGAATGATGATGAATCAAGCTCATCCGGATTGAAAATAGATGCACTTGGTGAACTCCGTTGTTCAAGAGTTGGATTCACATATCCCAATAATACCATCCCGAGTTTGATCGAGTTCAATGCATCAATAAGACCGGGTGAAAAGATTGCCATCATGGGAAGGAATGGGTCTGGTAAAACAACCCTGATGAAACTCTTATCTGGATTACTGATGCCTACTCAAGGAGTGATCACCTTTGATAACCTGGCAACGAGTGAAATACATCCCTCAATTTTTCATTCAAAAATAAGCGTGATCCTACAAGAAACAAATCTTTTCGCTGGCAGTATTCGTGAAAACATTTTAATGGCTAGGGATGGGATCGATGAATCTTTGATTAAATCGGCAATGGAGTGCAGTGGAGTGAGTAGCTTCATATCTCGGATACCAGGTGGTCTCGATGCAATATTAGCTGATAGAGGGCTGTCTCTATCCACAGGACAAAGACAAGCAATTTCCATTGCAAGAGCCTTGGTCAATGATCCAGATTTACTCATAATGGATGAGCCCACAGCATCATTGGACCTCAATGCAGAACAAACGTTCGTAAAGAAACTCAGTCCATTAATAGAAAATAAGACCCTGATCACAGTAACCCATAGATTACCGCTGCTTGAATTGGTCGAGAGAATCATTGTAATCGCGGATGGTAAAGTAGCATTAGATGGACCTAGAGATGATATCTTGGAGCAATTAAAGGCTAAAAAATCATGAAAGAATATTCAAAAGCAGTGAGAAAAGCAGACATCATTCTTTATACGATTTTGATATTTTGGGTATCGATATCAATCTGGGCTTCCTTTGCTTCACTGGAAGAAGTCACATCTGGGCAAGGCAGAATCATTGCCTCATCAAAAATACAAATCATTCAAAATTTAGAAGGTGGCATCATTGATGAAATATATGTTAAATCTGGTGACATCGTTTCAAAAGATGAAGCATTAATTCAACTGAGTACCACTCGCTTTGTCTCTGAGCTCTCTGCTCTAGAAAAGGAGAAAACTGCAGCAAAGAAAAATTTAAGTCTATTGAATGAGGAAAAAGAAATTCTCTCTCCGTTGGTTGACCAAGGTGTCGAGTCTCGGATGGAATTAATAAGACTCGAGCAGAGAATTTCCGACGCAGAAGCTCAGCTTTTAAAAACACAAGAAATGGAACCTATACTGAATGATCGATTACAGCGCTCAACCGTCAAAGCTCCAATGGATGGAATCGTAAACAGGGTGCTCGTGACAACCACTGGCGGTGTTGTGCAATCTGGAGAGCCATTGGCAGAGATTGTACCCATTGAAGAGGAATTCTTAATTGAGGTGGAAGTGAGCCCCAAAGACATTGCCTATGTTTTGAAAGGTCAAGAAGCCATTATAAAGCTCACAGCTTTTGATTTTGCAAAATTTGGCTCTATGACCGGAACAGTGATTAATGTGGGTGCAGATTCAATTCAGAAGGAAGATGGGAGCATTTGGTATATTTGTGAAATCGCAGTGGATAAATCCGCATCAACATCACTGGGAAAAACAGTGAATATTCTTCCCGGGATGATTGCTCAGGTTGATATCATCAGCGGTGAAAAAACTGTAATGGAGTATCTACTTCAACCTGTAACAAAAATTGCGAATGAAGCTTTTAGAGAAAGGTAATTTAAATCAATGATTGTGTTTGTCATGAAGATCTTTCTCAATGTCTTCATGATCGCCAACCATAATATGTTTTTCGCTCTTGGTGAAATATTTCTCTAAAAAAGGTATCAATAATAAAGGCAAAAGCCCGCCTAAAACGATGCCCAATGTTCTTGCCCGCATAGAAGGGTCAACCAATGCTGCAACCAGATCAGCAATGACATGGGCCAAAGATGCGCCAATGATCCCAGAGATGTATCCTTTGGATGTCAGTTTGAGTAATCGGTTGATGCTCCATCCAGTATAAAATCCTATCAATACTAGGCTTACATGAACAATACCAAAGACAAAGCCTGGAAGAATTTTTCCATCAATAATCAGACCGATATTGTCAAACAATGCTTCCATTCGTAAATCCTCGTTTACAAATTTTGATTAATGTAATCGTTTACTTTCTCTTCTAAAACATCCAATGGAAGAGCCCCCTCGCCCAAAATAACATGGTGGAATTCTTTGATGTCAAATTTTTCACCAAGTGATTCTTTTGATTTTTGTTTTAACTCCATGATTTTCAGTTGACCTATCTTATAGGCCAGAGCTTGTCCTGGCATAATGAGGTATCGATCCACCTCATTCACAATATCTTGTTCAGTTTTTGCTGCATTTTCTTTGAAAAAATCAATTGCTTGTTCCCTACTCCAGCCCTTGTAATGCATCCCTGTATCAACAACCAACCTGATGGCTCTCCACATGTCATATGTCAAGGCTCCGAATTCAGAATATGGGTCTTGATAAAGGCCCATATCATAACCCAGACTTTCACTGTAAAGGCCCCAGCCTTCAACATAAGCAGTGTAGCCAGAATATTTCCTAAAATTAGGAATATTCTCTATCTCCATAGCAAGTGCAATTTGTAGATGATGTCCAGGAACGGCTTCATGAACAGATAGCACCTCTATTTCATATTTAGGTCGAACCTCTGGTTTATAAAGATTGACATAGTAATAACCTGCTCGAGACCCATCTGCTGAGGGCCTCATATAATAGGCGGTTGTGGTGTCTGGTGCTGATTCTTCTGGGATCGGTCTAATGCCATATGGCATTCTTGGTAAAACTTTAAACAGTGGCACAATCTTCGGATCGAGTTCTTTAGATGTTGCCAAATAAGCTTGGAGGAGTTCTTCACTGGTTTCATAATAGAACTGAGGATCCGTTCTCAAAAAATTTAAAAACTCATCAAAGGTTCCCTCCCAACCAACTCTCTCAATGATTTTATTCATTTCAGAGCGAATTCTTTTAACCTCAGATAAGCCAATTTGGTGTATCTCCTCAGGTGTTAACTCAGTCGATGTATGATACCGAGCCAAATTCTCATACCATGCATTCCCATTGGGTAAGTCAGCAACCCCAATCGAAGTTCTTGATGCAGGTAGGTATTCATTTACAAAAAAATCACTGAATTTTTGATATGAAGGAATCACAGCTTCTGAGATGACCTGAATCGCTTTTTCTGTTATTTCTGATCGATCATCAATGGTTTCAGACATTTCCTCAAAAACATTAAAAAATGGACTATCAGTTGGTTCATCAACCAATTGCAGTTGTATTTGTCTTGCGACTCTCTCCATCAAGATTCTGGGAGCAGTAACGTTTCTCTCTACCCCAAGTCTTGCCAGTATGATGTGTTGCTCAATATAGTTTGGCAGTTTCTCAAGTCGAGCAATCCAGTCTGAATAGTCTTGCCTTGTCATGAATCCTAAGCTTTCTGCGGTTTCATGTTTGAGTTGAATCCCTCCTCTTTGTCCAAAAACAAGCAGATGGGAATCAAATTGTTGTCCCCTGACAGACCTCTCGTAGTTGTATAAAAATAATCTGTGATTGAGCTTATTCTCCTCACTGAGTTTTTGAGAGTCGATCTTCTTGATTTCTCTCAATACATCTCTGGTCTTTTTTTGCCTAATCCTTAAGGTCTCCTCAGAAAGGTCTGGCCAATCTTGGTTTGACGATTTATCACCCATGTATGAGGCATACAATGGATTTTCATCAATTGATCTTTGCCATTCTGAATCAACAATCACAAGAAAGCGTCTGTCTTCATCAGACAATGAAAAAACATTGAATGAAATTAAAAATGTCAGTATTGAAACAACAAATCGATTCATTTTAGTCTATCCCTCCTTGAAGAAATGGCCATGCCTTGACCATATAAATAATCATCGTCCAGACAGTAAGTATACTTGCTACTATCAGTGAAATCATACCAATCAAGTAGACATCTATTCCAAGAAGAGGAATCTGATAAAGCATGCATGAAAGGCCAACCATTTGTAATATTGTTTTTAATTTTGAGAAAGCAATGACTGATACTTGATGTCTTTCCCCGAGCTCTGCCATCCACTCTCTGAGTGCAGAAATAGAAATCTCTCTTCCGATGATCACAATTGAGACAAGGGTGTTTACCATTGTTGGATCAGACTGCACAATCATCAAAAGTGCAATACAGACAATCAATTT
>JAPOHS010000049.1 GCA_029979325.1 Pseudomonadota bacterium
TTGAGGCTGAGGAAACAGTAAAACATTTAAAGACTGACAGCAATAACTTGGCTGATCCAAATGATCGTGCGACTCAAGAATCAGAATTTGGACTTGAACTTAGAACTCGAGATAGAGAGAGAAAACTTCTAAGAAAGATTCAAGTTTCTCTTGTCAAGATTGATGAGGGCACATTTGGATACTGTGAAGAAACTGGAGAAGAGATCGGCCTAAAGCGACTTGAGGCAAGGCCAGTTGCTACATATACTCTCGAAGCTCAGGAGCGTAGAGAAATTACCGAGAAGCAGTTTAAAGATACAAGATAATTAATCTTTAATTGCTTTCATTGAAAGCCTGATCCGATTTTGTCGATCGACTTCAATCACCTTGACATTAATTACTTGTCCTTCGCTGAGCACATCATCAACTGACTCTACTCTCTCTTCAGAGATCTCGGAAATATGAACCAGACCATCTTTACCTGGAAGGATTGTAACAAATGCTCCAAAATCCATAATTTTAGCTACTCTTCCTTCATAGATTTTATCGACCTCAACATCAGCGGTGAGTAATTCTATTTTCTCTTTTGCTTTAAGGCCTGATTCTTGATCTACGGATGCAATCGTAACAATACCATCATCATTGATATCGACTTGGGCTCCAGTTACTTCTGTGATTGATCTAATTGTTGCCCCACCTTTTCCTATTACATCTCGTATTTTATCCTTGGGCACTGTGATGCTAATAATAGACGGCGCATAAGGTGAGTATTCCTCTGACGGTGATGATATCGCATCATTCATTATCTTAAGAATATGGTCTTTTGCATCTTTTGCCTGACTCAGTGCATCTTTCATGATTTCTTCAGTGATACCAGCTATCTTTATATCCATTTGAAGCGCAGTGATTCCATTGTCAGTTCCTGCAACTTTAAAGTCCATATCACCAAGGTGATCTTCATCACCTAGAATGTCACTTAATACTGAAAACTCTTTTCCTTCTTTAATTAAACCCATAGCAATACCTGCAATAGGTGTTTGCAATTGGAACACCAGCATGCATCAATGAGAGGCTTGAACCACAAACTGTGGCCATAGAACTTGAGCCATTGGATTCAGTTATTTCAGAGACAATTCTGATCGTATATGGGTATTCATCCATATTTGGTAATACAGCTTCTAGGGCCCTTCTGGCTAATTTGCCGTGACCGATCTCTCTTCTTTTTGGTGAACCCATGAATCCAACTTCGCCAACAGAGTATGGTGGGAAATTGTAGTGAAGCATGAACTTATCTTTGTATTCACCTTCAAGTGCATCAATGATTTGAGAGGATCTTTCTGAACCCAATGTTGTTACTACAATAGACTGCGTTTCACCTCGAGTAAATAAAGCAGATCCATGTGTTCTCTCAAGAACATTGATATCAACATTGATATCCCTGACCGTTTTAGTATCTCGTCCATCAATTCTTGGTTCGCCATTGAGTATTTTTGATCGAACAGTCTCTTTCTCGATTTTTTTGATTTCAGATGCAATATCGTCTTTAGAGATTTCTTCATCTGATTCAGCAATTCGTTCAATTGTATTTTTCTTGATATCTGCAAGACGATTAGATCTTTCAGACTTTTCAACAATCGAGTAGGCGCTTTCATTATCAGCACCAGCAATCTCTTTGACTTTATTTTTTAATGTTTCATCTTTTTCAATTTCATCAAGAATCCATTTTTCTTTGCCTACTTTCTTAACCAGATCATTAATGCCATCGATAATTTTCTTAATCTCATTGTGTCCATTCATTACGCAATCAAGCATGACTTCTTCAGAAAGCTCTTTTGCTTCAGATTCAACCATAAGAATGGCATCTGTTGATCCTGCAACCACTAAGTCAAGTGCAGAATTCTCCATTTCTGATACGGTCGGATTTATGACTGACTTGTTGTCTATATATCCAACTCTTACGCCAGCAATAGGACCATTGAATGGTATGTCTGAAATAGATAATGCTGCTGATGCAGCAATCATGGAGATTACGTCTGTTTGCACCTCAGGATTAAGACTCATGACAGTTATGACGACTTGAACCTCATTCAAGAAATCATCTCTAAATGACGGCCTTAGAGGCCTATCAATTAATCTTGAGATGAGCGTTTCTTTTTCCGATGGCCTGCCTTCTCTTTTAAAGAATCCACCTGGAATTTTCCCAGCTGCGTATGTTTTTTCTTGATAATTTACCGACAGCGGAAAGAAGCTTTGATTTTCTGCTGCTTCTCTTTTTGCTGCAACGGTTGCCAGGACAGTAGTGCCATCGCATGATGCCATCACTGCTCCATTTGCTTGTCTTGCTACTTTTCCTGTTTCGAGGGTGATTTTTTGATCATTGACTATGATCTCGCTAGATATTTGATTCACTGACTTTCCTTCCTTTTTATGGTCAATCGACCATTGATATGACTTACTTTCTCAATCCAAGATCAGATATTAATTGTTTATACGATGAAAAGTCCTTTGATTTAAGGTAATCAAGAAGCTTCCTTCGTTTGTTTACCATCATCAATAGGCCTCTACGAGAATGATTGTCTTTCTTATGAGTCTTAAAATGATTAGTTAATGATTCAATTTTTTGAGTCAAAAGTGCGACTTGGACATTGGGAGAACCAGTGTCCATTTCTGAAGTTTTATACTTATCAATCACTTCTCTTTTTTTATCTGTATCCAGTGTCATATTTAATAATATTTAATAATTTCAGTCGCTATTCTACATAGTTTAAACATTACAACAACAAGTTAATGAACTAAATAATTTCATTGAATACGATTTTTGGGCTTATGCATTCATCTGAGTAGATGCCAAGACCTAGAAATTTTGTTTCATCGTCATATATTCTTATGTAGTCAGAGTCTTTTATTGACGTTTGATTAACCGAAATCGAGAGGCCATTCATAAACATCTTCGATTCTGTCTTACCGACAACCACCTTCATTAGATGCCCCAGTGGTGCATCTATGGGCAATAGATACTGATCAATAGTAGCTGAATCCATTATCTTATCAAAAGCATGCATCTGCGGTTTATCAAAGCAATTTATATCCAATCTTCGTAACTCATCGATATGACCAACGGTTCCGAGTATATTCGCGATGTCTTCAGCAAGAGTACGAATATAAGTTCCCTTACTGCATTCAATAATCAACTCAAGATAGTTTTCATTAATTGATAGAAGTTTGATTGAGTGTATTTGGATTGATCTGGCTTTTCTTGGAACATCCACTCCTTTTATTGCCAATTTGTATAAACGTTCACCTTTGTGTTTCAAAGCTGAATACATTGGAGGGATCTGTTCTTGTTTGCCGATAAATGATTGTAATAACTGATCAATGCTCAGAGAATCATGTGAGATGCTAGCCGATGAGGCTTCAATGATTTCACCCTCTTTGTCTCCGGTTGATGTTTTGACACCAAGCTTTATTTTTGCCTGGTATGTTTTATCAGAATCTATTAGGAATTGAGAGACTCTTGTTGCTCGACCCATGCAAACTGGTAAAAGTCCAGTTGCCAGTGGGTCCAAGGTACCAGTATGTCCAAGTTTCTTAATATTGAACTTTTTCTTAATTTTCTGAATTGCTTGATTTGAACTCATCATCAATGGCTTATCCAGTAAGAGGATTCCATCGATATTATTTTTTTGAGTCATTCTCTATTGCACTATCGATTAAGTCTGTCAGTTGATTCGCATATTGTTCGTGCTCATCAAATATGAAGTTGAGTTGTGGAATCTTTTTTAATGAAACCCTTTTACCAATATTTTTCTTAAAAATACCTGAAGCCTTTGAAATAAGATTGATTAATTCACTAGAGGTGCCGACAGATGAATTTAATGAAGAACAATAAACTTTAGCATGTCCTAAATCACTTGATAGTTTGACTTCATTAATGGATACGTTTCTTAATCTCGGGTCTTTTATGTCATGTATGATTGTTTCACTGATGATTCTATGGATTTTTGATTCAACTCGTGAATTAATAGAGAAATCATTTCCCATTTTATTTTTTTACTTCCACAGATCTATAGCATTCGATTTGATCACCAGTTTTTACATCGTTATAGTTTTTCACACCAATACCACACTCTGTTCCAGATTTTACTTCATTGACATCGTCTTTAAACCTTCTCAGTGACTCTAATTCACCTTCGTAGATGACGGTATTATCTCTTAATACCCTTATTGGGTTTGATCGTATGACAGTTCCATCAATGACCAAGCATCCTGCTATTTTGCCCAATGATGGTGAGTCAAATATATCTCTGACTTCAGCCAAACCGCAAATTTCTTCTCTGATAACTGGCGCCGACATTCCCGATATCATATTACTGATGTCTTCAATGGTTTCATAAATGATACTGTAGTATTTGACCTCTACGGATGAATCCTTGAGTAACTTTCTTGCGGCATTATCAGCACGAACATTGAAGCCAATAACAAAAGCATCAGATGCTTCTGCTAGGTTCAAATCAGATTCTGTGATTCCACCAATAGAGTTCGAAATGATATCAATCTCAACTTCATCATTTGATAATTTTAATAAAGAATCCTTAATGGCTTCTGCACTTCCTCTTACGTCCGCTTTGATCATAACTGAGACAACTTTCTTATCTGTATCAGATGATTCCATAAAGGATTTCATTTTTTGTGCTTGCTTCTCATTGAGTGTATTTTTCTTTCTGTTTTCTTTTCTGGAATCGCTGATTTCTTTGGCTTGTCTTTCAGATTCAACTTGTCTAAGCTCATCACCAGTATTGGGCGCTCCAGATAACCCATAAACTTTAACGGGCATTGATGGCGTAGCTTCAGAGAGCTGGTCACCGATTTCATTCATAAGAATTCTTGCTCGACCAAATTCTTCACCAACAATTATCAAGTCACCTTTGCTCAGTTTGCCTTCACTGATCAAAATTGTTGCTACCGCTCCTTTGCCGCTCTCAACTCCTGACTCAATAACACTCCCGATTGGCCTTCCCTCAGATGGTGCCTTTAAGTCAAGTACTTCAGCTTGAAGCAGTATGGACTCAAGTAAGTCTTCTATGCCTTGCCCACTTTGAGCGGAAACATTTACAAATAATACATCTCCGCCCAATTCTTCAGGTATGATTTCTAACCCCATTAATTCATTCTTAACTTTTTCGGTATTTGCTTCTGGTTTGTCTATTTTGTTAATTGCTACGATCATTGGCACCCCAGCACTTTTAGCATGCTCTATGGCCTCTTCAGTCTGCGGCTTTACACCATCGTCTGCGGCAACAACTAAGATGACAATGTCTGTAATGTTCGCACCTCTAGAACGCATCTGAGAGAATGCAGCATGACCTGGTGTATCAAGGAATGTTATTTTTTGATCTTTTACATCTATGGTGTAAGCACCAATGTGTTGTGTGATACCACCCGCTTCGCCATCGGTTACCTTCGTTTTTCGAATATAATCAAGCAGTGATGTTTTTCCATGATCAACATGACCCATGATGGTAACAACTGGGGGTCTTTTAACGGATTCATTTTCATTTATTTGCTCATCAAATACAGAATCCTCGACTGATCTTTCATCCATTGGGATTGCTTTATGACCCAATTCCTCAACTACTAATATGGCGGTATCTTGGTCAATATGATCATTGCCCGTTGCCATTATGCCTTGTCCGATCATTACTGAAATCACTTCACTGACTTTCATTGCAAGTTTTTGAGCAATTTCTTGAGGTGATATTGATGTCGGGATTTCAATGGTTTTGACTACCGGTTGAGTGGGTTTTTCGAATGTATGAGATTGATCCAAAGATGATAAATTGACCGAGCGTCTTACTTGTCTTTTCTTTCTTCTTTTTACATTTCCCTTAACATGAAGTTCTTTTATTTCAAATGGATCTGATGGCTTTTCATGCTTAGTTTTTTTCCATTTCTTCTTAGGCTGGTCCTTTGATGGTTCGCCAATGATCTGAGGATCTGGAGTTATTTCTGACCCTGAGATCTCATCAATTGATGCATCTGCCTTTACAGCTTCGTCTTTTAAAGCTTCTTCTCTGGCTTGTTGCTCCTCAGCCTCTCTTGCAAGTTTTTCAGTTTCTTCAGCCGCTTTTGCTTCTTCTAGGAGTGAATCTTTATTGACATAAGTCGCCTTTTTTCTGATTTCGACATTCACTGTTCTTGAAGTACCAAAACCTCCAGAGAGTTTTAGCTCACTCTGTGATCGTCTGTTTACTGTGAGTTTCTTTGGTGACTGAATCTCTGTCTTTGTTCCATGACTTCCTCTGAGATGATTAAGCAGAGTCAACTTTTGATCATTTGTAATAGTATCTGCTTCAGTTGAAACACTGATGCCTGCATCATTGAGCTGAGATATTAACTTCTCTGGTTTGATTTTAAGTGCAGTTGCTAATTTAGATACTGTTGTTGTAGACATGATAAAATCCTAATTATTTAACTCTCTATGGTTCCTTCTTTAAACCAATCCTCTCTTGCTTCAAGTATCATAGCTGAAGCCATTTCTTCATCGATACCCTCTATATCAAGTAATTCATCGATTGATTGTTCTGCCAATAGATTTTTAGTGTTGATACCACCTCGTGCAAGGGAATATGCAATCTCTTCTGAAACTGTACCAAGCGCCAATAAGTCATCAGATGGTCCATGTTCTTCCAGATTTTCCTCTGTAGATATAGCCTCCAAGAGAAGTTGATCTTGAGCCCTTTCTCTGAGTTCATTGACCAGAGATTCGTCAAATCCTTCAATTTTCTGAAGTTCTGTAACAGGTACATATGCGACTTGCTCAATTGTAGTAAAGCCCTCTTGAGCAAGCAATATAGCTACATCATCACCAACTGAGAGTGATTCAACAAATAAATCAGTAATCTTTTGTAATTCTTCATCATCTTTCTCTAATGCCTCAGTCTCACTTAAGACATTGAGTTTCCATTGGGTCAATTCACTTGCTAGCCTGATGTTTTGGCCACCTTTACCTATTGCTTGAGATAATTTTGCTTCTTCAACTGCAATATCCATGCTTTGATTTTCTTCATCCACTACAATTGAGACAACATTTGCTGGAGACATAGCATTCACAACGAATTGAGCATTGTTCTCAGACCATAGGATTATATCGATTCTTTCTCCATTTAATTCATTCGACACGGATTGAA
>JAPOHS010000004.1 GCA_029979325.1 Pseudomonadota bacterium
CAAAATCTTGCCCCTGTTTTACAGGGTTAAAAATTCTGAAGTAGGGCGCTGCATCGGCTCCGGTTCCAGCGACCCATTGCCAGCTCGCAGTATTGTTGGCCAGATCAGCATCAACCAAGCAGTCATTAAACCAATCTCTTCCATAGCTCCAATGAGTAAGAAGATTTTTTACAAGAAATGACCCGACAATCATTCTGACCCTATTGTGCATATAGCCGGTTTCCCATAACTCCTTCATTCCAGCATCAACAATTGGGTAGCCAGTTTCACCGCGTTTCCATGATTGAATGAGGCTGGCATTATTCTCCCAAGGGAATGCATCAAAGTTACTGTTTAGATTTTCTTCCAGCATGAATGAAAAATGATGTATCAGATAATGTGAAAACTCTCTCCAGCCCAATTCACTGCAAAAATGATCGATGTTTTTATCATCACCCATTGCTCTCGTTTTAAACCATATTTGATTGGGTGAGATTTCACCAAAATGAAGATGAGGAGAAAGTTTGGAAACAAAAGGTTTCGCTGGATAGTTTCTTCCTTCTTTATAATTTTTAATTCCACTCTCTAGAAAATCATCCAGTCGATTCATGGCAGACTTTTCTCCCATATCCCATGTTGATTCAATTTTCTTTTTCCATGGATGAAGTGGCAGAAGATTAAGTTCATCCAGTGATGTCTTTTCATTGGCATTGATAAATTTGAGTTTGGCTTTGGGCAAAGGTTCTCTTGGTGTTTTTCCAAATTTCAAGCATCCTTTTCTGTAGAAGGGTGTGAATACTTTATATGGTGTTCCATCATCTTTGAGAATCGATTCTGGTTCCCATAAGAGTGAACCATTGAAAATCTGATAATCGATCTTGAGTGATTTGATTAAATCATGATCTTTTAATTCTTGTGTAGGCTCGAAAATTCTATTCCAATATATGGCATCTATCTTTTCTGAGACGATCAGCTTTGTGATCTCACCAATTGTATCGCCATGAATGAAGTGTAATTTACCATCAAGAGATTCATTGAGTTTCTTGAGAGAATGATGAAGCCATAATTTCGATGCCGCACCCATGCCCTCTGAATCGATTGGATCTAGAATAAAAATAGGCAGTACATCATTGCCTGATGCAGCAATCAGAGCTGGATTGTCAGCCAACCTTAAGTCATTTCTAAACCAGTGTATTGATTTCATCATCATAGTTAATTATTTGAGTAGATTTGGTTATTCGTGGTTTTTCATAGTTGTGTTTCAAATTTTTTAACAATTTACATCCATGAATACATAATTGTAAGATGACTCACTCTTAATCAAATGCCTATGAGTGAAAACAAAGAATTTAGTATTTTTTTATCTCGACTAGAGAAGTTAAGCGATGATCATCGTAAAGAGGCTAGAACAAAGAGACATGATTCTGGAAATAGGACCGCGAGGGAAAATCTTAATCATTTAATTGATGAGGACAGTTTCATTGAGTTTGGAGCATTCGCAGTTGCGGCTCAAAGATCAAGAAAGGAATACGATGCTCTGCAAATAGAGACATCAGCTGATGGTGTAATCACTGGTTTCTGCGAAATCAATTCAAATGAAATCGGTAAAGAAAACTCTCACGCAGTAGCCATCGTTTATGATTATTCTGTTCTCGCTGGAACGCAAGGTTACTTTCATCATCACAAACTTGATCGAATCATTGACAAAGCAAAGAAATATAGTTTGCCAGTGGTAATTTATACTGAAGGCGGCGGAGGCAGACCAGGGGACGTCGATGTCAAGACACAGATTGCAGGATTGAACGTACCCACATTTTCTAGATGGGCCAGTCTGACAGGATCCTCAATAAGAATTGCAGTCAACAATGGATATTGCTTTGCTGGCAATGCTGCATTGTTTGGAACCGCTGATTTTAGAATTGCTACTGAGAAATCATGGATTGGGATGGCTGGTCCTGCGATGATTGAAGGCGGGGGTCTGGGTAAATATGATCCAACAGACATTGGACCTTCTAAGATGCATGAAATGAATGGCACCATCGATTTTCTAGCAAAAGATGAGGAAGAAGCGACCAATGTTGCCAAGAAGTTACTTTCTTATTTCCAAGGCAACGAGGATTCATTTGAAATATCTGATCAAGATCGCTTAAGAGAATTAATCCCTGAGGATAGAAAATGGGGTTATCCAATCAGAGATGTCATAGAAGTTATTTGTGACCAAGGATCCTTTCTTGAACTGAGAAGAAACTTTGGCAGAAGTATCGTGACTGGGTTTTTTAGGTTGGAAGGTAAGCCTTTTGGGCTATTGGCAAGTGATTGTCAACAGTTGGGTGGTGCCATTGATGCGATGTCAGCAGAGAAGTCATCAGAATTTTTGACATTATGCAATGAGCACAGTATTCCAATCGTTGCTCTGGTTGATACACCAGGATTTATGGTGGGGCCTGAAAGTGAGGAAGAATCTGCAGTAACTAAAATGAGCAAGCTCTTTAAAGCTGGGGCCAAATTATCTGTGCCTTTGGTGGCAATTTACCTTAGGAAAGCATATGGATTAGGTGCTATGGCGATGGTAGGCGGGAGTTTTCATGAGCCAATCTACTCTGCCGCATGGCCAACAGGTGAGTTTGGAGGTATGGGATTAGAAGGCGCTGTTCAATTGGGATTTAAAAAAGAATTGGAAGCGGTTGAGGACCCAGAAGAGCGTGAAAGATTATTTGATCAACTGGTTGCATCGGCTTATGAAAAAGGAAAAGCAATTGAAGCTGCAGCACATCTTGAGATCGATGCAGTCATAGATCCAGCAGACACAAGAAAAATAATTTTGAAAGCATATAATAGTTATAAAAAAGGAAGCGATTCTCTATGAGCTCAGATCAAATAAAGAATTTCTTAAACTCTTGGAAAGATGGCGTGATAGAAATAGGAAGAGTCTATCTTGAAGAGGGCGATTATCAAAAATGTGCTGAAAAATTTTTATCATCACATTACGCTTTTGATCACGAAGAGGTTTTGTTCAAGCCCACATTCACCAAAGAAGTAATATTCAGGAATTCAAAAGATTCAGCTTTGTCTTATTTTATTAAGGGTGATATTGCTGAAGACAATGGATTCGCACTGAGACCATGGGAGGACATAAAACTAGAGGAGCTTAATACTATCGAAGAAAATAATTTAATCGTTGCCATGGGTACCCTAAGTTTTAAACCCGTCCATATAGACGAATTTACAATGGTAGCATTTACATTCTTGTTGGTTAATGTGGATGAGTCTTTAAAGATTAAAGTGCATCATTCATCTCCTATTTAATTAATCAGTCATTCCTGTTATGAAGATTAAAATGTTTCAAGTGGATGCATTCACCAATGAATTATTTTCTGGCAATCCCGCTGCAGTATGTTTGTTAAATCAATGGCTTTCAGATGAGCTTATGCTTTCTATTGCATCTGAAAATAACCTATCAGAGACCGCATTCTTGAATTTATCAAATGAACCAATTGGAATTCGATGGTTCTCTCCTGTAAAGGAGGTGGATTTATGTGGACACGCAACACTCGCTGCATCAAGGGTGTTATTTGACCATCTAAACTATCAATCCAGTGATGAAATCATTTTTGAATCCGGAAGAGGGCATCTTAGTGCTCGCGTCAAAAACGAAATGATTTTCTTAGATTTTCCAATTGATGAGCCACATGTTCAAAAATTCTCAGAATCTGAGAAGCTTTTTGGTCATGAGGCAAGCGCTGTCTTTTCTGGCCAAGACGATTATTTATTCATATTTGAAGAAGAAAAACTAATCAGTGAAATAGAGCCAAATTTTGAGTTGATATCTCAATTGGATAAACGAGGAGTAATCATTAGTGCAAGAAGTAAAGATTATGATTTTGTATCTAGATGC
The DNA here is from genome assembly GCA_029979325.1 of Pseudomonadota bacterium. The sequence goes on from JAPOHS010000004.1 coordinate 3,875, forward strand.
TTTTTTCCAAATTATGGTATCAATGAAGATCCCGTAACGGGTTCAGCGCATACCCTATTGGCTCCATACTGGTCTTCTGAACTGAATAAATTAGATTTGAGAGCAAGGCAGTTATCAAAGAGAGGAGGGGAACTGCATCTAACAGTTAACAATGATCGAGTGCATATCGGAGGCGATACATCCGTATTCTTTGTTGGAGAAATAACCCTTTGATAAGGCACCTATTTTTTTGATTGCTTTTTTTTATCTCAAATATTAGTTTCAAGGTATCTAAAGCGAATTAATTTTTTGGAGAAAAATTTATGAATAGTAAATATTTAATGTCTATTTTATCCCTATTGGTCTCATCAACAATAATTGCTCATGGGGATGAACACGAAAGGTATTCTGAAGAGCAAATTATTGAGATTGCTATGTCTGCGGGGCCCGAAAACATAAGTGGCAATGCCACAATCATTTCTCATGATGGTTCCCTGCTTAGAGAAGGGTCAAATGGATGGGTATGTATGCCAGGTATGCCTCCAAATGAAAATGTAAACCCAATGTGTGTAGATCCTGCTTGGCAAAATTGGCTTGAAGAGTATATGAAGGCAGTTATGGGGCAGTCTTATGATTATGACCCCAATCAAGCTACCTTCGGAATGTCTTATATGTTAGTTGGTGATGTGCCTGTGGATAATAATGAGCCATTTAACACTGACCAAAATCAGGGTGTTTGGGTAGCTGAAGGACCTCATTTGATGATTTTATTGCCTCAAGATCTTCTCAAGGATTTACCGACAGATCCGTATGCTGGTGGGCCTTATGTTATGTGGGAAGGAAGCGAGTTTGTTCATGTGATGGTACCGTTAGAAGTCACTGAACCTTTAGACTAGTTGAAACAATAGGGGGATAAATGAAATTGAGATTTAAATTTATATGTTTTGTGTTTTGCACTGTATTTGTATTTGCAAATATAGAGGCTGGCTCAAAAACACTGATCCATGCTGGTAAATTGATCGATGGTAAGTCTGACTTGATTCAATCAAAAATGAGTGTCGTGATTGAGGGCAATCTCATCACAGATGTTAAGGAAGGCTATCTTTCTACTACAGATTATGATGAATACATTGACCTAAGGGACTATACAGTTTTGCCTGGGTTGATGGACATGCACGTTCATTTTGGTCAAGAGTATCAATCAAAAGCACAAGCCCCTATAAAAGTTGAACGTGAAATGCAGGCCATACTCGCAACACAGCATGCATATGTAACATTCAAATCTGGTTTTACTACAGTCAGGCAGGTCGGAGATAGTGGTTTGGTCGCTATCAGCCTGAGAGATGCGATCAATGCAGGAAAATTGGTCGGACCAAGGATATTTGCTGCAGGAAAAACCATTGCGACTACAGGTGGTCATGCGGATCCCACAAACGGAAGAGCTCTGGATGATTATGCTTATCCAGTGCCTGAGCAAGGTGTTGTCAATGGACCATATGAAGTTTATGCAGCTGTAAGACAGCGTTATAAGGACGGTGCGGATGGAATCAAGATAACGGTAACAGGCGGTGTCTTGAGTGTAGCAAAATCAGGTCAAAACCCTCAATTTACTCAAGAGGAAGTCGATGCTGTTGTAAGCGCTGCAAAGGATTATGATATGTGGGTTGCAGTTCATGCACATGGTGCTGAAGGCATGAAAAGAGCAATCAAAGCGGGTGTGGACTCAATTGAGCATGGCACATTTATGGATCTAGAAGCCATGGATCTGATGATTGAAAATGGAACTTATTATGTGCCAACTATTTCTGCCGGTGAATTCGTGGCAGAGAAATCAAAAATAGATAACTTTTTTCCTGAAATTGTGAGACCAAAAGCTGCAAGTGTTGGCCCACAAATCAGCGGCACTTTCAAAAAAGCTTTTGAAAAAGGAGTGAAAATTGCATTTGGGACAGATGCAGGAGTTCAAAAGCATGGCACCAATTGGAAAGAATTTGTCTATATGGTTGAAAATGGAATGCCAGCAATGAAAGCAATTCAATCAGCAACCATGGAGACTGCCAAATTACTGAGAATCGAGGACAAACTTGGTTCAATTGAATCAGGAAAGCTTGCAGATTTAATTGCAGTCAAAGGAAATCCCATTGAAGACATTTCAGTATTGGAAAATGTTGATGTTGTCATTAAGGATGGTTTGCTTTATCAGTGATTGAGTTTTTGAATGAAAGTTAAAAACAAACTCAGACCAAATGCTTTGGCTATGGCCGGTTTTCTTGTGGGAGATACCAAGTCGACCATTAAAATGGTGAACTTATTAAAGTTCAAGAAGAAAGCATCTTATGAGGATGGAAGAGAGACTGATCTGACTGGAGAGGAAGCATATAGAATCTATGCCCATGAGGTGAGTACGATTCACTTACCAAAAGTGGGCGGGAGTATCATTTTTTCAGGTAAAGTCAGTAGACTCTTAATCGGTGAGGCTGAGGAGTTATGGGATATGATTGCCATTGCAGAATATCCAAATAAAAAGGCAATGCTAAAGATGATTTCAGATAAAGATTACAGAGAATCTGAGAAACATCGAGCAGCAGGCCTTGAAGGTCAGCTTAATATTGAGACCATGGATTAAAGTTTTCCAATAGATTTGAAGACAGACGCAAAATCGCTCATGAAGCTTGCCTATGATCAGGCAATCAAAGGTGAGTCAAATGGCGAAGTGCCAGTTGGCGCTATTTATCTTCATGATAATCAAATCATTACTGAATCTGGTAATGTCACCATTTCTGATCATGATCCGTCTGGCCATGCTGAAATTGTTGTTCTAAGAAAAGCCGCGGAAATAAGAAAAAATCATAGGATTGGAGGAACCTTAGTTGTCACTTTGGAGCCTTGTGTGATGTGTATGGGCGCAATGATTCAGGCACGCGTTGAAACATTGATTTTTGGTGCATTTGATCCACGATCAGGTGCTGCGGGATCTGCGTTTGATCTCTCTGATTCTCCAAACTTAAATCATAAAATCAATGTGATTGGAGGAGTGATGGAGGATGAGTGCAAGGATTTGATTCAAAGCTTCTTTCAATCAAAAAGATAGAATCAATTTATTGTGTAAATTTAGAGAGGAAATTTAGAAAATTTGTCCTTTCTCCTCCGGTATCAATATCTCCAGAGGCCACAGTCATAATTGGATTTCTAACGCCCGCAAGCGCTTCTTTTAAAATTTGCTCGCTTGTTTTCACAAGGATATCGCAATTCTTGTTTTCCGATGAGACTTCTGCAATTTGATTTCTCAGAGTGATTGTTTTGATGGTCCCAGAATCAAATTCAAAACATACCCTCTGTCTAATGCCTTTTGTTTTCTCTGGATTCAGTCTCACAGAGAGAATATCAAAAAACATATCTATGGAAATCTCGCTCAATAATTCACTGGTTTGTGGAAGCAATGGTTCTGCCTGATAATTGGCATTCAATTCATTGGCAGAACTCAGAAAGTAGTTTCTCTTATTGGGATTGAGTGCACGATCCCCAATATATTGTATGGCTTCTTGCCTCAATTTTGTTGTGGAATCGATTTTATAATTCAGTGCCAGTAAGCTATCACTCAGTTGTAATGCCCACTGCATGTCTTCACTTTCAACGGCTTCTTGCAGTGCTTCAAAAAGTTTTTCTTCGCCTCCTGAAAGCATAGCAAGTCTTCTTGCATAATCCCCAGAAGGCAATGGATCAAGATTAGAAACATTTCCATCAAACCATCCAAGATAACCGTTAAATATACTTTTTACTGACCATCGAACAGTTCCATAAAACTCTCTCACAAATGGGGATGAAGACACTTCTGGTGGCAATTGGATCATATTGGAAATTTCATCTGGAGAATGACCTTTATTCATCAGTCGAATAGTTTGATCATGAACATATTGAATAGCATCCCTATAGATTGTGAGTGTTTCCATAACTTCCTCACCCATCAATGGCTTTGTATGACTTGGCAATAAATAATCAGGTTTGAGAGAACGCATATGATCAAGGCTATTGACCCAACTTTTCACATCTCTATGTGGTGTGCCCCGAATGGTGTATAGGTTTGGAAAGGTTCTATAGATATTATCACCCGGCATCAGTGCTTTGTGTTTTGGCAGCCAGACAAATAATTGGTCATTGGTTTCACCTGGCGCATGGTAGAGTTCTATGTCGACACCAGCAATATTGATTTTCAGCTCATCAGTGAAAGTAATATTTGGTTTGATGTAACCAATTGGGCTTTGTGAAACTCCCAGATATGGCCCAATCCCCACATTAATGACCTCATTTTTAGGCAGCTCCGTTCCAAACATCCTCGAGCTTCTTTTTGAGATAATCGGATTTAGAATTCCCATGATCCTCTCAACATATTCACTGGTGGATTCATGAGCGATGACCATGGGCTTTTCTTCTTCAAGATTATAGTAATAGGCAGCACCAAAAGTATGGTCACCATGATTGTGCGTATAAATGATTGCTTTTATTGGATTTGAATTGATTTTACTGAAGTGCGAATACACTTCTTCTGCCTCGGCGACGCTATCGGATGCATCAATGATGATATTTCCATCGACACCCTCAACCATGATCGAATTCGCAATGCCATAACCAACAGCCTGATGTAGCCCGTTATCAAAAGAGTACACTTTTTTATCAAATTCATTGGTGTGCTCTATCAGATCATTGAGAATGACACTATCAATCTCATGATTTAAATCATCATCAGAATCAGTGCACGCAGATAAAAAAATAAGAGTGAAAAGGAAGAAAGATTTTTTAATAGATATATGTGAAAGCATTTATTGGATCATAAACTTTATTTGACCCTAAGAAAACTGAATATATTTATTCTAGCGTCTTTTTGATTGGGCAATTTCTTTAAAATCAAGATTATAAAACTCGAAACTTGCAGCAACAATCAGTTCCTCATCGACTGTATATCTCCAGTCATAGTGCATACCAAGTTCATTATTTCTTGGAGGAAGAATTTCAAAGATGACAGTATATAAATCGTCAATTTTTCCGGGGAGCCTGATGTTTTTAGCATAGTGCAAATTGTCAGACATATTCACATGAGGAGTCAGTAAATGAGTTTCTGAAGAGCCTGTTTTCTCATTGATTAATGTGGCATTGATATTTAGATAAGCAACATGACCGCCCTGCGGAGAACCCTTTGGCGCTTCACTTGACCAGTTTGCTAGAACTTCAATATGAACATCAGTTTCATTTTCACTAAGATAGTATTTTTCAGGCATGATTTCATCTTTGATTCCTCCTTCAAATATCAAATCGACCCCAGGTTGAATAGAACCTGTGCCAATGATCATCTCGGCTTGGGTTTCATTAATCTGAAACAACATCAGCATGATAAAACAGCCAATGAATTGATTTTTCACATTTGAGTTTAAGATTTTTGACATAAATAAGCCCAATAAAATTCAAAGATTTACTATGATATTGATAATCATTATCATTTCAAATCTTTTTTTTGCTAATACTGTCTAAGCAAAAAGATATTTCTTCATCGAGATTATAATCAGGGTATAATTTGGATTCTGATCCAACATATATTTCGGACAAATGCCCTCGAAAAAAAAGTTATACAAAGTAACATTTAGCAATCAAGGGAAGCTCTATGAGCTCTATGCAAAAGAAGTCTCTAATAGCAATCTGCTTGGCTTTATTGAAATTGAATCACTTGTTTTTGGAGAAAAAACATCGCTTGTTGTGGATCCATCAGAAGAAAAAATAAAAACAGAGTTTGAGGGTGTTAAGAGAACATACGTCCCGATGCATTCTGTGCTAAGAATTGATGAGGTTGATGAGCAAGGAGTCAGTAAAGTGAGTAAAGCAGAAGGTGATAATGTGACACAAATGCCCAACACTGTTTTTGTTCCCGATGACAAATCAAAAAGTTAAAGAACCGTTAATTTGGATGTAGAAGTATGATTGTAAAAGAGGGACCCGCATCGCATTCCCCATTTAAGCTTGAATCATTGCTGAGACGTCTCCTAAGTATTGATCAAAATATCACTGGTTTGGGCGCAAGATTTATCCATTTTATTGATTCAAAGAATGACCTTGGTGAGGAACAAGACCGAATTTTAGATTCCATTTTAGAATATGGTCCAAACTGGCCTTTTGGTGCTGATGAAGGCTTTAAGATTTTTACTTTGCCTCGTTTTGGAACCACTTCTCCATGGTCTAGCAAGGCAACAGATATTGCAAAAGTATGTGGACTCAGTTCTATTGAAAGAATAGAAAGAGGAGTCGTGTTTTCTCTTGCTCTAACGAACAAAGATAAAAGACCAAAGAAAGAAGCAATCGATCTGCTGTATGATCGAATGACAGAGGTCGCGATCACGGATCTTAAGCAAGCAAAAGAAATCTTTTCATCTTTGGAGCCACAGCCATTTTCAGAGGTGGATATATTGTCTGATGGCAAGAGTGCTTTGGAGACTGCAAATCTTCAGTTAGGTTTGGCATTGAATGATGACGAGATTGAATATCTTTTGGAGCAATTTACAAAATTGAATCGAAATCCAACCGATGCTGAGCTGATGATGTTTGCTCAGGCGAATTCAGAACACTGCAGACATAAAGTTTTCAATGCAGATTGGATGATCGATGGCATTGAAAAAGAAAGAAGCCTTTTTCAGATGATTAAACATACCCATGAGGCCAGCTCCAGAAATGTTCTATCAGCATATAAAGACAATGCAGCTGTTATTGCCGGGCATAAAGCAGATTGGTTCTTACCCAACCTTGATGATCAGAAATACAGAAGATTTAATGACGAGATTCACACGATGATGAAAGTTGAAACACATAATCATCCAACCGCAATTTCACCGTATCCTGGGGCTGCCACCGGTTCTGGTGGTGAAATCAGAGATGAAGCAGCAACAGGGAGGGGAGCAATGCCAAAAGCTGGTTTAACCGGCTTCAGCGTTTCACACCTTTTCATACCAGATGATGTCCAATCCTGGGAAAATACAATTGGCAAACCAGATCACATTGCGTCAGCACTCGATATTATGTTGGATGGACCGATTGGTGGAGCCGCTTACAATAACGAGTTTGGGCGACCCAATATTCTTGGTTATTTTAGGACCTTTGAGGAACACAACAAGGAAGAGGTAAACACTTCCTGGGGCTTTCATAAGCCGATCATGATTGTCGGTGGGATGGGCAATATTTCAGACTCATCTGTTAAAAAGAATGACATCGAAGCCGGTTCTTTGATTATCGTTTTGGGTGGTCCGGCCATGTTGATTGGCTTAGGCGGTGGTTCAGCATCATCTTTGAATGCTGGTTCCAGCGATAGTGAATTGGATTTTGCTTCAGTGCAAAGAGACAATGCTGAACTGGAAAGGAGAGCACAGGAAGTCATTACTCGTTGTTTTGCAATGGGTGTTCAAAATAAAGAAGAGAAAGCTAACCCAATCATACTCATTCATGATGTAGGAGCTGGAGGTCTTTCAAATGCGATTCCAGAAGTTGCTGATCATAGCAAAATGTCCGCAGACATAAGTTTGAGAGACATTGACAATGCTGAGCCTGGTATGAGCCCTTTGGAAATCTGGTGTAACGAAGCTCAAGAGAGGTATGTTTTGTCTATTCACCCTGAAGACTTGGAAATATTTGATCAGATTTGCAAGAGAGAACGGTGTCCATATGCTGTGGTTGGAGAAGTTGCAACACATGGCAACTTAAGATTGAAAGACGAAGTTTTTGATAATTATCCAATAGATATGCCGATGGATGTTCTTTTCGGTAAGCCTCCCAAAACAAAACTAGAAATCACTTCAGAGCAAAAGTCGATCATTGATGATGGTTTAAATGGTATCGATATTGAGGAAGCAGCTTTAAAGATTTTAAGATTCCCAACTGTTGCAGATAAAACTTTTTTGATCCATATCGGAGACAGAACAGTTGGCGGTTTGGTTTCACAGGATCAGTTTGTTGGCCCATGGCAAGTTCCTGTCAGTGATGTGGCGGTTACATTGAAAGATCACTTTGGTGTGCAAGGTGAAGCCATGGCAATGGGTGAAAGATCTCCAATTGCAGTTCACAACGCCCCAGCTTCAGGAAGAATTGCTGTGGGAGAAGCGATCACAAATATCCTCTCAGCACCTATAAGTGATATTGCAGATATAAAACTTTCTGCAAATTGGATGTCTTCGATCATGACTGACAGACTGAAGCAAGATCTATATGAAACAGTTGAAGCCATTTCAATTGATTTTTGTAGCAAAATTGGGATCACCATCCCTGTGGGAAAAGATTCGCTCTCAATGCAAACTTCATGGGCAAACGAAAACAAGCAATATAAAAATACAGCTCCACTGTCTTTGGTTATTTCTGCATTTGCTCCCATCAATGATGTGAATAACGTCATCACACCTCAATTGAAAGAAAAAAATGAGAGCATCTTGTTATTGATTGATCTCGGCCAAGGACAAAATCGAATGGGTGGTTCATGTTTGTCTCAAATTTACAATCTTAGACTCGGCGGAACGCCAGATATTGAAGATCCAGAGCTTCTTAAGAGGTTTTTCAATGCAGTTACAGCTTTGAAATCCAGGAAGCTGATTCAGGCATATCATGACCGTTCAGATGGCGGTCTTTTTGCATGTGTCTCAGAGATGGCATTTGCAGGTAACATGGGTCTTGACTTGTCATTTGAGGCAGCAAATGAAGATGAGTTGCTTGAATTACTGTTTTCTGAGGAATTGGGTTGCGTCATTCAGATTCAGAAAGGCGACCTAGATGTCGTTTTAGACATTTTGAAAGAAGCCTCATTATCAAATTGTGCATATCCAATCGGAACAGTTTTGAAAGATCATCGGATCAGCATCAAGAGTGACGTATTTAATCATTCATTTGATTTAAAGATCCTCAGACAAGCTTGGTCAAAAATGTCCTATGAAATGCAAAAACTAAGAGATAACCCAGAGACCGCTGAGGAAGGGTTTAAAAAACTGTTGGATGAAAATGATCCGGGATTAAATCCCAAGATTAAATTTGGCACAACTCACATTGACTATAAACGTCTCAAAACATCGAGTCCAAAAGTAGCAATATTGAGAGATCAAGGAGTCAATAGCCAAATTGAGATGGCAGTGGCATTCAATAAAGCTGGTTTCAATGCATATGATATTCATATGACTGACATATTGAATGGTCAAGTCAATTTAGATCAATATATTGGTTTGGTTGTTTGTGGAGGATTCTCATATGGTGATGTTTTAGGTGCTGGCGGTGGTTGGGCAAAGTCAGTTTTATTTAATGAGGATGCTCGAAATCAATTTAAAACATTCTTTCATAGGGAGGAAACGTTTAGTCTTGGCATATGCAATGGTTGCCAAATGATGTCTCAGCTAAAAGAACTAATTCCTGGCGCAGATCATTGGCCTAGATTTGTAAGAAACCTCTCAGAACAGTTTGAAGCAAGGCTGAATATGGTAGAAGTTTTAGAATCAAATTCAATTTTTCTAAATGGGATGGAAGGCTCAATGATACCAATTGCAACATCTCACGGTGAGGGACGCGTTCAGTATGCCCATGATAGCGACATGGATGCATTGAAACATTCCAAAAGTGTGACTATAAGGTATGTTGATAATTTTGGTCAGCCAGCGATTCATTACCCAGATAATCCGAATGGTTCAGAATCAGGCTTTGCAGGGTTTTGTTCAGAGGATGGGCGATCCACAATCATGATGCCTCATCCTGAAAGGGTAATGAGAACAGAGCAGTTCTCATGGTGCCCGGATGATTGGAAAGATCATGGGCCTTGGGCTAGATTTTTCGTGAACGCAAGAGATTGGATCGGTTAGCCAACTATTTTATAAAAATCATCGAACTATTTTCATGAAGTGAGTAGAATTTCAATTCTATGTATGAGGAATTATGACTTTTTCAAAAACATTATCAAAACTTGATTCAGAACTTGCTTCTGCAATTGAGTCAGAGCAAAAGAGGCAAGAAGAGCATATCGAACTGATTGCTTCTGAAAACTATACTTCTAAGGAGGTCATGGAGATCCAAGGGTCGGTTCTGACAAATAAGTATGCAGAGGGTTACCCAGGCAGAAGATACTATGGTGGTTGCGAACACGTCGATGAAGCTGAAGTGCTCGCAATTGAAAGAGTCAAGCAGCTCTTTGATGCCGACTATGCAAACGTTCAGCCACATTCTGGTTCACAAGCCAATATGGCTGTTTACATGTCTTTGCTTGATCATGGAGACAAAATTCTTGGTATGAGCCTTTCAGACGGAGGGCATCTTACACACGGAGCTAAAGTTAACTTTTCTGGCCAGATGTATGAGTTTATCTCATATGGAATCAATCCTGATACTGGCAGGATTGACTATGAACAAGTCTCTCAACTTGCAGAGATGCACCGTCCAAAAATGATTGTCGCTGGTTTTTCTGCATACTCAAGACTGGTCGACTGGAATGTTTTTAGAGAAATCGCTGATTCTATTGGCGCTTATTTCATGGTAGACATGGCTCACGTATCAGGATTGATAGCAGGTGGCTGTTATCCAAATCCAGTTCCAATCGCAGATGTAACGACATCAACGACGCATAAAACACTCAGAGGCCCCAGAGGCGGAATCATACTTGCGCGTCAAAATGATGACATACAAAAGGCAATCAATAAGCAAGTATTCCCAGGAACACAGGGCGGACCTTTGATGCACGTTATTGCCGCTAAAGCTCATGCATTCAATGAAGCGCTTAAACCAGAATTCAAGATCTATCAGCAAGCTGTGGTGAAGAATGCTCAAGCCATGGCATCAAAGTTTCAAGAACATGGATATAGGATCGTATCCGATGGAACAGATTGTCATCTATTTTTGGTTGATCTGAGTAATACAGATATCACTGGTGCCGATGGTGAAAGAGTATTGGGAGAGGCAAATATCACGCTAAACAAAAATTCAGTTCCAAATGAACAAAGGTCACCGATGATAACAAGCGGACTTAGAATTGGTTCACCGGCCATTACAACAAGAGGATTTGGTGTCTCTGAGGCAGAGTATGTGGTGGATTTGATTCATGAGGTTTTAAGTGATATCAATAATCAAAGCAATATTTCTTCTGTGAAGAATAAAGTTAAGGATCTCTGTAAGGGTTTTCCAGTTTACCTTCAGTAAGTCACTTCCATGTATTGTCCTTTTTGTGGTCACCAAGAAACCAAAGTGGTTGATTCAAGGTTGGCCGGTGATGGATACCAAACACGAAGAAGAAGAGAGTGTATTGAATGCAGCGAGAGGTTCACAACATTTGAATCTGCTGAGTTGGTATTACCAAAATTAATCAAAAGAGATGAGTCTAGAGAGCCTTTCAATGAATCAAAACTGAGAGCAGGTATTCTTGTTGCAACAGAGAAAAGACCAATCAGCAGCGAGTCGATAGAAGAACTGATTTCAAGAATTATTCGAAAAGTTCAGAAGCTGGGAGAAAGGGAGATACAGTCGAGAACTCTGGGTGAAATTGTGATGCTTGAATTAAGAGAGATTGATGAGATTGCTTTTGTTAGGTACGCATCAGTCTATAGAAGATTCCAAGATATTGAGGAATTTGAAAAAGAAATTGAATCTTTGAGAGATACACCATCTGCAGCAGACAGTCGCTCTCAAATCTCAATCTTTCAAGATGAAGATGAATCATGAATGAGTTACAAGAAATAGAATACATGTATAGAACCATTGAGCTTGCTAAGAATGGGTTTCATACGTGCAAGCCAAATCCTAGAGTTGGATGTGTAATCGTCAAAGATGAGAAAATAATTGGAGAGGGATGGCATAGGAAAACAGGAGGAGATCATGCAGAAATAATGGCGCTTAAGAATTGCGAAGTGAATCCAGAGGGTTCAGTTGTTTTCGTTTCTCTGGAGCCATGTACCCATAAGGGTAGAACCCCGCCATGCATTGAGGCTTTAATAGATGCAAAGGTCTCAAAAGTAATTTTTTCCTCTATGGATCCCAATCCCAAAGTATCTGGTAAAAGCATTGAAATTTTAAATGCAGCAGGCATCGAAGTTTCATATGGATTACTTGAAGAAGAATCCACTGAGCTGAATATTGGATTTTTCCAAAGGATGAAACTCAATAGACCATTTATTAGGAGTAAGATTGGATCAAGTTTGGATGGAAAGATTGCACTTTCCAATGGAGAGAGTAAATGGATCACTTCAGAAGAGTCAAGAGAAGATGTTCAAAACATAAGAGCAAGAAGCTGTGCAATAATGACTTCAAATCAGACTGTTCTGTCAGATGACCCATCTTTGAATGTCAGATTGGATAATTTTTCTATCGATGATCAACCACTCAGAGTTGTGATCGATTCGACTGGACAGTGTATTGGCAATGAGAAAATCTTCCAATTGCCTGGTGAAACCATGATTCATGATAAAAGAGTTGATTCGTCATTTTTTGAGCATCTTGCATCGATTGAGATCAATAATGTCCTCATAGAAGCTGGGCCCAGAATGAATGGAGCTCTCCTAGAGTTGAATCTTATTGACGAGTTAATAATTTATATGGCCCCATGTATACTTGGTGCGGATGCGACCGACATGTTTGATTCACCAGTGATCAAGAAACTATCGGATCGATATTTTTTTGGGATTCAAGATCTCACTACAATTGGACCTGATATGAAAATAACTTTGAGAAAAGAAAATGTTTAGTGGGATAGTCGAGGGCCAGGCCATTTTGTCTTCCAAGGAAGATAAGGAGTCGATCGTAACAATGGAATTTACAACCACTGCATTTAATCCTCTTGATTTAGATTTGGGAGCCAGTATTGCAATCAATGGAGTTTGTTTGACTGCCACATTCTTAAATAAAGATTCATTCTCGGTTGATGTTTCAACAGAAACTTTGAAATGCACCAATATTGGAGAGCTTGAAGTTGAGGATGTGGTTAATATTGAACAATCGCTTAAGCTGGGTGATAGCATTGATGGCCACTTTGTTTTTGGCCATGTCGATGAGGTATCTACAGTTCATAAGATAGAGGAATTGGACCAAACAAAGATTCTTCACTTTTCATTGAGTGAAGAGGGCATGAAATTTGTTGTTAGGAAAGGATCAATAGCAATTAATGGGGTGAGTTTGACAGTCAATGCGGTTAATGATTCTGGCTTTGAGGTGATGATCATTCCTCATACTTTAGAAAAAACAACATTCAATGAATTTAAAAAGGGTACTCGAGCGAACATAGAATATGATATGTTGGCACGCTATGTTCAAAATCTGAAGGATTGACTGAATGACCGATACATTAAAAAAGACTGAAGCAGAGTCAGCATTAGAATTTTCCTCGGTGGAGGAAATTGTTGCCGATCTTCGCATTGGCAAGATGGTTATTATTGTTGATGATGAAGAAAGAGAGAATGAAGGCGACCTTCTCATGGCTGCAGATAAGGTCACACCAGAAGACATCAACTTTATGGCCAAATATGGCAGAGGATTGATTTGTTTAACGCTCACTCAATCAAGATGCAGTCTTCTCAGGCTTCCTTTGATGGCAACTCATAATACAGGCTTGGAAGAAACCAATTTCACGGTTTCAATTGAGGCAAGCGAAGGAGTCACGACTGGAATATCAGCTCATGATAGGGCTCGAACCATCAGGGTAGCAACTGCTCCAGGCGCTCAACCTTCAGATATCAAACAACCAGGACATGTTTTTCCTCTGATGGCTAAGCCAGGTGGGGTTTTGACTAGAGCAGGACACACAGAAGCAGGATGTGACTTTACTAGGCTTGCAGGATTGAGTCCGGCTGCTGTGATTGTAGAGATTCTCAATGATGATGGGACAATGGCTAGGAGACCTGATTTAATAGAGTTCTCAAAGCATCATGATATTAAGATTGGCACAATAGCTGATCTAATTCGATATCGGGTTGCAAATGAGCAATCCATCGAGAGAATCAGTGAGCAGAAAGTAGAAACAGAATTTGGAAAATTCAAACTCCTGACATTTGAAGACCATATCAATCGAGAAGTTCATTTTGCATTGGTTAAAGGAGATATCACTGATCAATCAAGCCCACTTGTTAGGGTGCATGTTGAGAATTCTCTTCGCGATTCGATTGGAATTGATCATCAATCACTGGGTTGGCCAATGAAATCTGCTTTAAAGCAGTTATCAAAAGAAGAAGAGTCTATATTGGTAGCACTCTGTTATTCATCTCAACCGAAAGACTTCATAGAAATGGTCAAAGCCATTCAGACAGAAGATTCTGATGATGAGGAAGCACAGGCTGAATCATCAGTTCTCAGAACTTATGGCACAGGTTCACAAATATTGAGAGATATTGGTGTTAAAAGAATGAGGGTTTTGAGTGAACCTAAAAAAATGCAAGCGATATCTGGTTTTGATCTTGAAATAACAGAATATGTTGACAAGGAATAACTGAGTAATGGATAAATCATCAATCAAGATCTGTATTGTCGCCTCCCAATTCAATGAGCTCATTGTTGATAGCTTGATTAAGAGTTCAATTCAAACTTTAGAAAAAAATGGATATCAATCTGATCCTGAGATTTTCAAAGTACCCGGAGCATATGAGTTACCTCTTGCAGTGAAGAATGTCGCAGAAAAGAAAAAACCAGATGGAATCATCGCTTTGGGTGCAATTGTAAGGGGTGCAACACCACACTTTGATTATATTGCCACAGAGACAGCGGCCGGTCTGACTAAGGTCAGTCTAGAATATAATATTCCAGTGGGCTTTGGTGTGCTCACATGCGACACAATGGAGCAGGCCATAGAGAGATCTGGAGAGGGCTCAGGCAATAAAGGCATTGAGTCAACTGAAGCTGTTATTGGAATGATAGAATTTTTACATAATCTATAAGTATTGATCTAAAAATTGTGCCAAAGCCACTAGAAAAATTATTAAACCTTCTTTTAGCTCTCATTGCTTTTTATGCAATAACTGCAGCCATTGTTCCTGTATTTGGTTACCAGCTCTTCATATTCCCAATAAAATTCGAAGTAATTCAGAATATTAGTTTTGATTATGTGAGGCTGCTTCTCTTGAGATCTTGCGTCTTTCTGACGATGGCAGTATTTATACTCAATTATGCTCTCTATAAAAGGCCATACTCAGCTTTAGCCCCTGTGGCTGTATTCTGTTATTCGCTTTCGATTTTTGAGTTCCTTGCTCAATTCACCATTGCTCAAATAACAGATTATTCAATTAGCACATCTGGTATAGTTTTTTTTCTTACATTAGCCATACTTGCACATTACAAAAATTCAAAAAGTGCAAAGTTATTGTTTAAGAAATAAACGCTTAGCTAGCTTTCTGTATATCTCTTTAGGAAAAGAAGATTAGAATGAAAATTTCAAGAACCATCAATTCTGAAATGAATGAATTTTCGAAAGGTTCCTCAGTTTGTATTGGAGTTTTCGATGGCATTCACCTGGGCCATCAAGATTTGATTAGGAGAACAACCCAGTTTGCTAGAGAGAAAGATCTCTCATCCATCTTGTTTACATTTGAGCCTTCTCCAAATGAGTATTTCAGCAAAGGCAAACCTCAACCCAAATTGACCACACTAGAGGAAAAGAATCAATATCTTAGAAAGAGTGGAATTGATTGTCTCTATTGTCCACCATTTGATCAGGATATGGAAAATTTGTCCCCATTGGAATTTGTAAAACAACACCTCATAGAAAAACTAAATGCAAAACATATTGTAGTAGGGGTAGATTTTCATTTTGCTAAGAATAGGACTGGTACTGTCGAAACTCTTAGAGAACTTGGTCTTGAATATGGATTTACTGTTGATCCAGTCGAATTCATTACACAACAAGGAAGCAAGATTTCAAGCACATCTATAAGACAATCACTACTTGATCAAGACATTGAGAATGCGAATAAAATGCTTGGAAGAAGTTACTCAGTTTTGGGTAAAGTCATGAAGGGAAAACAAATTGGACGAACGATCGGCTATCCAACTGCCAATATTGATATTTCTAATCGAGATATACTCTTAAGAGGTGTTTTTTGCGTTCAAGCAATCATTGAAGATGTCACAAATGAATACAATGGATTGGCAAATATAGGATTTAAACCAACTGTCGATGGGACTGAGCTGACTTTAGAGGTCCATTTACTAGATTTTGATATGGATATATATGGCTCTGACATTCAAATTGATTTCATGCATCGAATTCGAGGAGAAAAGAAATTTAAAGATTTGGATGAGCTTTCTAATCAAATCAACGAAGATGCAAAAAAAGCAGATGAATTTTTTGCAATGAATCAGTGATAATAAAATCATGCCCAATAAGAAAAATGAAAAGCGTTTTGAAGGAAAGGGGAGAGTAGGCTCAAGACAACTTTTGCTTCAAGTTTTGTATCAGCATCAAAAAAACGATGATGATGTTGGTACATTGATGAAGCAATCATCTCAACTGAAAGAATATAAAAGAATCGATCAAGAATATTTCAAACTATTACTTGAAGGCATTGTTTTATCAAAAGATGAGCTTGAGGAAATGATCAGCCCGCATATTGATAGACCAATTGATCAAATTGATTCAATTGAAAGAGCGATTCTTTGGATTTCAGTTTATGAGATTTCCAATACAGATATTCCCAATACGGTTGCCATTAATGAAGCCATAGAGTTAGCAAAGTCATTTGGAGCAGAAACCAGTTTTCAATATATCAATGCTGTTCTCGACTCTTATTGCCAATCAAACAAGAAATAATAACCATGAAAGAAGATGACGTAATAACTCTGATAAGGGATGCGTTTTCTTCTGTTTCAGATGATGTAAAGCTTTCAATTGGAGACGATGGTTCAGTTGTTGAAGTTGAAGAAGGAATGGAATTGGTTACGGTTTTGGACACCATAGCAGTTGGGACGCATTATCTTCCTGAAACCTCATCAGACTCAATTGGACATAAAGTCATTGCAGTTAACTTGAGTGATATGGCAGCCATGGGCGCAAAGCCAAAGTGGGCACATGTCAGTTTAAGTATTACAAAGCCAGACAAAGCATGGATTGAGAGATTCATTGATGGTGCCAAAGCGCTGGCATCAAAACATGGTTTAGTAATTATTGGTGGGGATACGATTAAGGGACCTGAGATGGTTGCATTATCTGTTCAGGGTTTGGTCAGTAAAGACAGATATGTCACTCGCAAAAACGCAAATATTGGAGATCTAATATATGTAACGGGTTATTTAGGAAGTGCTGCTTATGGTTTGCATTTATTGAAGTCTGGCCTGGAAGAACCAGAGATATGCATCAAAGACTTTAATTTTCCTCAGCCAAGAGTCAGTGAGGGGATTTTTCTATCGAATTATGCATCTTCAATGATCGATATATCAGACGGATTTCAAACGGATTTATCAAAATTGGCGAAAGCGTCAAATGTGGGTTTTAATGTCAACATCGATCAGTTGCCTATGAGGAGTGAAATGCTGGAAATTGATTCAGAAGATGCCATTTCAATGGCTTTATCTGGCGGGGATGATTATGAGTTATGTTTCACGATTCCAGAAGATAGGAGGGATGAGTTTGAGCAAAAATGGCACGATAGATTCAATACCAAGCTTAGCCATGTCGGAATGATTACCGAGTCATTGGAGCGCTATAAATATAATGGACAGGAATATATGTTTGAAAAGAGAAATTTTGAACACTTCTGATCTCAAATGAAGCTAAATGATTTAAAAAATCCATATATATTCTTTTCAAGTGGCTTTGGGATAGGCTTGATTCCTATTGCACCTGGTACATTTGGCTCTGGTTTTGGCCTGTGTCTTTATATCTACTTTGCACATTTCTATCTTCCAACCTTATTAATCTACCTTCTTCTTTTAGCTCTATTAATGATTGCCTGGTTTGCAATCAATGAGAGTTTAAAGGCTCTCGGGAAAGGAGATCATCCGGCAATCGTGATTGATGAAATCATTGGCATGATGATTGTTGCGTCTGTTTTACCAGCTGATCCTTACTGGGCTGTTGCCGCTTTTCTGATATTTCGTTTCTTTGACATCATGAAACCTTTTCCAATCGACTTAGTCGATAGAAAATTCAAGAATGCATTTGGTATCCTCATAGATGACATCATTGCATCAGGCTATTCAGTCGCACTGATAATGATGGCTAGAAAGTTATTGGGATAGGGTCTCGTCAGAATCTTTCAGCTCATCACCCATTAAGACTTTTATTTTTAGCTCTGCTTCCTCAAGGGTCTTTTGACACTCTCTAGATAATTTTATACCCGTTTCGAATTTTTTGAGTGCATCATCCAGATCTAATTCACCAGTCTCTAATTCTTCTAGAATTTTTTCTAGTTCATGCAATTTTGATTCTATGTTTGTATTGGATTTTTTAGGAGGTGTCATGTGTTCTAATTATAGCTAAATGTGATGAATTTAATATTGTTCATTTTGGGATTTTTATATAAAATTAGAACCATTCTAATAGTTAGTTAAGAGGGGAATATTTAATGTCCAAAGACAATGAAAGCAAATGTCCTGTAATGCACGGTGCATTGACAACAAACAGTGCTTCAGGCACTTCAAACAAAGATTGGTGGCCAAATCAGTTGGATTTGTCCATTCTTCATCAACATGACCAGAAGTCTGATCCAATGGATGATGGATTTGATTACAGGGAAGAATTTAAAAAACTAGACTTTGATGCTCTAAAGAAAGATCTAAATGATCTAATGACAGATTCCCAAGATTGGTGGCCAGCAGATTATGGACATTATGGCCCTTTCTTCATCAGGATGACTTGGCATGCTGCTGGTACATACAGAATTGGAGACGGTCGAGGTGGGGGCGGTACCGGAGATCAACGATTCGCTCCATTAAATAGCTGGCCTGATAATGGAAACTTGGACAAAGCAAGACGCCTTCTTTGGCCGATAAAGAAAAAATATGGCAATAAAATAAGCTGGGCAGACTTGTTGATACTTGCTGGTAATGTGGCGATTGAATCCATGGGCGGAAAAACTTTTGGATTTGGTGGCGGTAGACCTGATATTTGGGCACCAGAGGAAGATATTGATTGGGGTGCTGAGAGAGAATGGCTTGCAAATGAGCGATACTCTGGAGAGAGAGACTTAGCAAATCCACTTGGAGCTGTGCAAATGGGTTTAATTTATGTTAATCCGCAAGGCCCCGATGGTGATCCAGATCCTCTAGCGAGTGGTAGAGATGTCAGAGAAACATTCGGTAGAATGGCCATGAATGATGAGGAAACTGTTGCCCTTGTTGCTGGAGGACATACTTTCGGTAAAGGACATGGCGCCGGACCTGAGGAGCATGTTGGTGCAGAACCAGAGGGCGCATCGCTTGAAAATATGGGATTTGGTTGGATGAGCGACCACAAATCTGGAATGGGTAGCGATACCATTACCAGTGGTTTTGAAGGCGCTTGGACGGCTAAACCGACAACATGGGATAATGGTTACTTTGATCTTTTGTTTGGTTACGAATGGGAGAAGGTAGAAACTCCATCAGGCAAGATTGTTTGGCATGCCATAGATCAGAAAGAAGAAGATATGGCTCCAGATGCAGAGGATCCATCAGTTAGAGTTCCAACGATGATGACAACGGCTGACATGTCAATGAGAGAAGATCCAATCTACAGAGAAATCTCAAAACGTTTTCATGAAAATCCTGAGGAGTTTGCAGATGCTTTTGCCAGAGCATGGTTTAAGCTCTTGCATCGTGATATGGGCCCCCGCTCACGTTATCTTGGACCGGAAGTGCCTGAAGAGGAGCTGATTTGGCAAGATCCTATTCCTCAAGGCAATAATGATTATGATGTAGATGCGATCAAAGCCAAACTCTCAGACTGTGGTTTAAGCATTCAAGAAATGGTCGAAACTGCCTGGGCTAGTGCATCGACCTTTAGAGGTTCTGACTTAAGAGGGGGAGCAAATGGATCTCGCATTCGACTTGCTCCACAAAAAGATTGGGAAGCCAATAAGCCAGAACAGCTTGCAAGAGTTCTTGGTGTATATGAATCAATTGCATCAGAGTCTAATGCCTCCTTGGCAGATGTTATTGTACTTGGTGGAAACGTTGGTATTGAGAAAGCCTCTGGTGCTCAAGTTCCATTCACACCAGGCCGAGGTGACGCCAGCGAGGAGCAAACTGATGCTGACTCATTTGATGCTCTTGAGCCAATTGCTGATGGTTTTCGTAATTTCCAAAAAGAAGGCTCCAGCCTTCCATCCGAGGAAATGTTGCTTGATAAAGCTCAACTGCTTGGTTTAACTGCACCTGAAATGACAGTGCTCATAGGAGGTATGAGAGCTCTGGGTATAAGCTCAAATAATCATGGAGTTTTCACAGAAACACCCGGAAAATTAACAAACGATTTCTTTGTTAATCTTCTAGATATGGGTGTTGAGTGGAAGTCAACAGGCAATAACTCTTATGAGGCCATTGACCGTCAATCCGGCGATAAAGTAAGAACAGCAACTAGGGTAGACTTGGTCTTTGGATCAAATTCGCAACTTAGAGCAATTGCTGAAGTGTATGCTTCTGACGACTCAAAAGAGAAGTTTGTTTCAGACTTCATTGCTGCTTGGAATAAGGTGATGAACGCAGATCTGACCTAAACTCAAAAAACCATGTAAAAAAAGGGGATGCATTGATGCAACCCCTTTTTTTATTTACCGAATACTCAATTTTATTAGCCAGCCAGAATAAATAAGCTCAAATAGATGTCAATGCTCTTGATTCAACTTACTTTCTCACGAATAATGAAGGACCATGACGAAGGATTATAATGCCTCAGACATCGAGGTCCTCAGTGGGCTTGAGCCGGTTCAAAAAAGACCCGGCATGTATACCGACACCGACTGTCCAAATCACTTAGCATATGAGGTCATCGATAATAGTGTAGATGAGGCTATTGCAGGCTATTGCAAAACAATTCAGGTGGATCTTTACAAAGACGGCTCTGTTCAAGTGAGAGATGATGGACGTGGTATGCCCGTTGATGATCATCCCGAGGAAAAGATACCTGCTGTGGAATTAATCTTAACCAGGCTGCATGCAGGCGCAAAATTTGATAACAAGAGCTATAAATTTTCTGGAGGATTACATGGTGTTGGTGTTTCTGTAGTCAATGCGCTCTCAAAAAATCTGGAAGTATGGATTAAAAGAGGTGGGCAAGAATACAATATGAGTTTCAGCAATGGTGACAGGACATCAGAGCTTGAGATCGTTGATAGTGTCGGAAAAGCCAACACTGGAACAGCCATACGCTTCTGGCCAAATGAGTCGTATTTTGATTCACCCGATATAAGGCTTGATGAAATTAAGCATAACCTTCGTGCAAAAGCAGTTCTATGTCCAGGCTTGAAGATTAAATTTAAAGACGAAGCGACTGGCGAAAAATGTCAATGGGAGTATCAAGAAGGAGCCAGTGAATATCTGGTAGAAATGCTTGAAAACATTGAATGCATTCCAGCAGTTCCATTTTCTGGCAAAGCAAATTCAGATGAGCAAGAGCTTGAGTGGAGTATGACTTGGCCTGATAGAGATCATGAAGGGATCCAAGAATCTTATGTCAATTTGATACCGACCAAACACGGTGGGACACATGTGTCAGGCTTTAGGTCAGGGTTATCAGAGTCAGTGAAAGAGTTTGCTGATTATCGCAACCTACTACCGAGAGGCGTTAAGCTTTCTCCTGAAGATGTTTGGATGGGTCTGAGCTATATTGTTTCAGTCAGAATTGAGGACCCACAATTTTCAGGGCAAACGAAAGAGAAACTCAGTTCGAGATCTGTTACAGGTTTTGTTACAGGACTCATTAAAGATGCGTTCACACTTTGGTTGAATCAACATCCTGAAGCGGGAGATCAAATTGTCGCAAGGGCAATTGAGAACGCTCAAAAAAGAGCCAAAAAGAATGTAAAGGTAAAACGAAAGAAGGCCACAGGCGGACCCACATTGCCTGGTAAACTCGCAGACTGTACGAGCGACGAACCCGATCTTTGCGAATTATTTATTGTTGAAGGTGATTCTGCTGGCGGATCTGCAAAGCAGGCCAGAGATAGAGTTTTTCAGGCAATTCTTCCACTCCGAGGAAAGATTCTTAACAGTTGGGAAGTGGATGAGAGCAATTTGCTTTCTTCTCAAGAGATCAGCAATATCTCTCAGGCACTGGGTGTTGAACCTGGGGCCGATGATCTTGGCAATCTTCGGTACCATAAAATTTGTATACTTGCAGATGCTGATTCGGATGGACTGCATATCGCAACATTAATCTGCGCCCTGTTTTTGAAACATTTTAGAAAATTGGTCGAAGATGGTCATGTCTATGTATCAATGCCACCTTTGTATCGAATCGATGTTGGAAAAGAGGTGCATTATGCGCTTGACGAGACTGAGAAGGATTCGATTTTAAAGGCATTAGAAAAAAAGAAGCCAAATACGAAAACAACCGTTACTCGTTTTAAAGGTCTGGGCGAAATGAGCCCAGTTCAATTGAGGGAGACTACCATGCTCCAAGATTCTAGGAGGCTTGTGAAGCTGACCATTGATAATGCATCATATACTGAAGAGCTTATGGATAAATTGATGGCAAAAAAACGCTATACAGATAGAAAAGAATGGCTTGAAGAAAAGGGCAATTTGGCAGAGATATAAATGGGTAAACAAGAAGAAATGGATTTCAATAAAACCGGAGGAGGATCAAAATCAGATTCTCAACCACTCAGTGAGTTTGTAGAGAAGGCATACCTTGACTATTCAATGTATGTCATTCTTGATCGTGCACTCCCGTTCATAGGAGACGGTCTGAAGCCTGTTCAGAGGAGAATCATATTCGCCATGTCTGAGCTGGGTCTCTCTGCTCAATCAAAGCCGAAGAAATCTGCAAGAACAGTAGGAGATGTTCTTGGAAAATACCATCCACACGGAGACACGGCATGTTATGAGGCAATGGTCAACATGGCGCAAGACTTTTCATATCGATATCCATTGATCATTGGCCAAGGAAACTGGGGCTCATATGATGATCCAAAATCATTTGCTGCCATGAGGTATACCGAAGCAAAACTCAGCGCATATACAAAGTTGATGTTGAGCGAGCTTGGCCAAGGGACAACCGATTGGAAACCAAATTTCGATGGCACACTCAAGGAGCCCGAATTCCTCCCTTCCAGATTACCCAACCTCATTCTCAATGGTGTGACTGGAATTGCTGTGGGTATGTCAACCGACATTCCGCCACATAACATCAAGGAAATAGCTTATCTATTGGATAAATTGATTAAAAATCCAGACATTTCATTGGGTCAACTCACAAGGATTACAAAGAATTTTCAAGGACCTGATTTCCCATCTGGTGGGGAGATGATTTCTACACCAGAGGAGCTTAAACAGATTTACACGACTGGGAATGGAAGTGTCAAAATCAGAGCCAAGTATAAAAAAGAAAAAAATCAGATTGTCATCACTCAGCTTCCTTATCAAGTGTCAGGCAATAAGATCATTGAGCAAATTGCCACACAAATGAAAGACAAGAAGTTGCCATTGATTACAGATATCAACGATGAATCTGATCACGAAACACCCATCCGAATTGTCCTTACACCGAAATCCAATAGAGTGAACACCGATGAACTGATGGGGCATCTTTTTGCAACCACAGATCTGGAAAAGAATGTCAGAGTGAATATGAATTTGATTGGCCTCGATGGAAGACCAAGGGTCTTTGATCTCAAAGCATTGTTGTCAGAATGGATAGAATTCAGAACACAAACTGTGACCAGAAGGCTTCAGTTCAGATTGGATGAAGTAGAGGCAAGGCTTCATATATTAGAAGGCCTCATGGTCGCTTATTTAAATCTTGATGAAGTCATTAGAATCATCCGAGAGGAGGATGATCCAAAATCAAAGTTGATCAAGAAGTTTAAACTGTCAGAGATACAAGCTGAGGCAATTTTAAATTTAAGGCTTAGAAATTTGGCCAAGCTGGAAGAGGAGAAAATTCTTACTGAAAAGAATGATCTCGAGAAAGAACAAAGTGAGTTGAAAAAAATACTCAAGAGCAAGAAAAAAATAAATGAACTCATTCAAAAAGAGATCAAGCAAGACACAAAAGATTTTGGCGATGATCGGAGAACAACATTAAATGAATCAGCGATCACCTCACAAGCCCTGGATCAAACACAACTTGCGAGCAGTGATCCAGTGACGATTGTTTTATCAAAGGCAGGCTGGGTTAGGGCTGCTAAAGGGACTCTCGATGACCCTCATTCTCTCAATTATAAATCTGGAGATGATTATTTGTCTTCTGTCCCTGGCAGAAGCAACCAGTTTGCAGTTTTCATAGACAGCACAGGCAGAGTATATAGCATTGTTGCCGATTCCCTTCCTTCAGCCAGAAGCAATGGTGAGCCTTTGTCCAGTAGGCTTAATCCACCCGATGGCGCTTATTTTGCAGGCGTGATGTCAGGTGATCCTGGTCAGCATTGGCTTTTGTCTTCGAGCGCCGGATATGGTTTTTTTGTTAAATTGGAAGACCTTTATACCAAAAACAGAAAAGGCAAGACATGCCTGAGTGTAAAAGGTTCTGAAGTATTGATCCCTTCGAATGCGACCTCAGTTGGGTATCCAGAAGAAACATATGTTGCAGCTGCAAATTCAGCTGGTAAATTGCTTATTTTTAAAAGCAATGAATTAATGGAGATGAGCAAAGGAAAGGGATTAAAAATCATTGGAATTAATTCAAAGAAATTTAAAGAAGGAAAAGAAAAGATGGTTTCAGCCATTGTCATTGGACCAAAAGATTCGATTCGGGTTTATAGCGGTAAAAAACCCAAAATCATCAGGCCCGATGAATTCGAAAATTATATGAGTGAAAGAGGGAAAAGAGGGAGATCGGTTCCTCCATTTAAGAAAATTGATTCCCTTGAAGTTGAGCCAAGATAAGGAGTATTCAATGGTGATGTACAATAGCGGAGACCTGAAGTCAGGACTAAAGGTTCTAATAGATGGCGAGCCCTTCAATATTGTGGAGAGCGAATTTCATAAGCCAGGCAAAGGTCAAGCATTCAACAAGGTTAAGCTAAAGAATCTGAAAAATGGAAAAGTTCTCGAAAAAACAGTCAAGATAGGTGTATCACTTGAGGGAGCAGACGTCATGATCAGGGAGATGCAATACTTATATAATGACGGAGATCAGTGGCACTTCATGGATACAGATAGCTACGAGCAGATTGGCATAGCAAAATCAGTTGTGGATGAGATACTCATTTGGCTCAAAGAGGAAAGCATATGCGAGGTCACGATTTGGAACGAACAAGCAATCGCAGTAGAGCCTCCCAATAATATCGATGTTAGAGTCACAGAAACAGATCCTGGACTCAGAGGTGATACAGCACAGGGCGGTGTCAAACCGGCTATTGTTGAAACAGGTGCTTCAATCCGTGTTCCTTTGTTTATCGAGGAGGGTGAGCTTATTAAAGTGGATACCAGGACCGGTGAGTACTTATCGAGAGTGAAATAATGAATTCGCAAAAAATAATCTACTATCTCATTGTTGCTTTAATGGTGATATCGATTCTTTATGGAATTAAAAATATTTTTCAGCCCTTCTGATTCTCACTGTTTTCATCATTCTTTTCAGACGGGGAGACTCGATTGCTGAAATATTTAAATGATTTCACCAAGAAAATTACAATAATGATGATTATGATTATTAAGCCGTCCATTCTTCTCCTCGTTACTTGATCTTACTGAGTTGGGCTATTTTTTCACCCATTTTTACATCTTTCTCAATTGAAACGCGATGACTCCATTCTGCTTGAACATCATTTGGAAGAAGAACGACAACGGTTGATCCCAGATTAAAATGTCCAATCTCATCCCCCTTTTTATAGTTTTGATTTATTTCTTTATAAGTCATTGAAGCCACGTTTCTTGCAGCAACCATAATCATGATGCAATCAAATAGAGAGTCATTAAACTCAGTGATCAATCTCTGATTTTTGATATACAGATTTTCAATATTGGATAAGGCATTTTGATCCACTCTATGCATTTCCCCTGGAACCATATTTGCCAGTTTCAGATCCCCTTTGATCGGTGCATGTACACGGTGATAGTTATAAGGTGCAAGATAAATACTGATATAAGACCCGTTTTCATAATTTTGTGCAAGCGTTTCATTGCCATCGAGTAATCCATATAATTCGTAATGCATGCCTTTAATTTGAAACAGTCGGCCTTCTTTAATCTTTCCAAATTCAACGATCTTTCCATCGACTGGAGAGATCAAGCCATTATCATCGCCTTCAATTGGTCTTTTAATCGGGTTTATTTCTCGAGTAAAAAAATCATTGAAATGCCTATAATCTAGATGAGATTTCCTCGGGTAGTCATCCATTTCTATCTGATAATTCTTCATAAATGCCCTTATCAAATAATTTTTAATAACATTTATCTCAATCAAGGACACCTTTATCACTGTCCTTTGAAGCAGGTCACTTAGAAAGTTTTGAATCAGATTAAACATTGTTTATTTAGTTAGAGGCAATATTAGAAATCTAATGTAACATCGTTGTCATGATGGACACCAGATTTGAATTGATCGATCGATGCACAACTTTTAACGAGCTTTTGCATGATGTGGAATTCTTACTAAACAAAGAGTGTCTTTTTTATGGTCATGGAACCGGAAATGCCATGGATGAATCAATGGCAATCGTTATGTATCTATCAGAATCCAAAGACATCTTAGATGAAGAACAACTCAAAACACCACTTAGCGATCAAGTTCAACAAAAAGCAAAAGAAGTGTTATACCAGCGAATTGTTGAATCAAAGCCTTTGCCATATATAACCAATGAAGCTTACTTTTGTGAAAAAAAGTTTTATGTCGATGAGCGTGTTCTTATCCCTAGATCACCCATAGCTGAACTGATCAGTAAACGCTTTGAGCCTTGGTTGAACCCAAACTCCATAAATCGTGTGCTTGAGATCGGAACAGGATCCGGTTGTATTGCTTTAAGTATTGCAGAAGCTTTTTCTGATATTGAAGTGGTTGCAACGGACATCTCTCCAGATGCAATCGATGTGGCTAGAATTAACACAAAAGACCATGGCTTAGAGCAACAGGTGGAAATCATAGAGTCAGATTTATTTGAGAATGTGAGCGGTGTGTTTGACTTAATCATCACCAATCCACCATATGTTCCAGATAAAATCATGCTAGATTTGCCAAAAGAATATCTTCATGAGCCACATATGGCATTGGCCGCAGGGGAGAAGGGACTGGATTTTATCTCCAGGATATTGCATGATGCACCTCCTTTTTTAACCGACAATGGTGTAGTGATCATAGAGGCTGGAGTTGCCTCTGAGAATATGGAAAAAGGATTTAATATGCCTTTTATTTGGATTGATTTTGAAATAGGAGGCGAGGGTGTTGCACTCATAGAAGCATCACACCTAAAATTTGACTAAAATAAGAAGCAGATAAAGAGATCGTTAATGGCTGGCAATACAATTGGAAAACTGTTTACTGTGACAACGTCTGGGGAGAGTCATGGCCCTGGATTGTCAGCTATTATTGATGGATGCCCTCCAGGTCTTGCCATCAGTGAGACTGATATTCAGAAAGAATTGAATAAAAGAAGACCCGGTCAATCCAGATTCACCTCTCAAAGAAAAGAGACGGATGAAGTAAGCATTATGTCTGGCGTTTTCGAGGGGGTTACAACGGGTACGCCAATCAATCTGGTTGTTCAAAATGTAGACCAAAAGTCAAAAGATTACACTGCCATTAAGGATAAATTCAGACCTGGTCATGCTGATTTTACTTACTTTAAAAAGTATGGCATTAGAGATTATAGAGGTGGTGGAAGGTCTTCTGCGCGAGAGACTGCTTCTAGAGTTGCAGCAGGCGCAATCGCAAGAAAATACTTATTTGAAAAAGCGGGAATAGAGATATTCGGTTTTCTAGGTCAGTTGGGACCGATTCATCTTGAAATGAAGGACAGATCATTTATTGAAACAAATCCTTTTTTCTGTGGCGATCCTGAAAAGATTTCAGAATTGGAGTCATATATGGATCAATTGAGAAAAGAGGGCGATTCCATTGGCGCCAGAATTAACTTGGTAGCAACAAATGTCCCAGTTGGATTGGGCGAACCAGTTTTTGACAAACTAGAAGCAGATATCGCTCATGGATTGATGAGCATCAATGCGGTCAAAGGAGTTGAGATTGGCGCTGGATTTTCTGTAGTGAGTCAAAAAGGCAGCGAGCATAGAGATGAGATTGATACCGATGGCTTTAAGCAGAATAACTCAGGCGGCACTTTAGGCGGTATCTCAAGCGGCCAGGATATTTTTGCAAGCATTGCTTTGAAGCCTACATCCAGCATTATCAAGCCAGCTGAGACAATCGATAAGACAGGTGAAAAGACAGAAATTGTAACCAAAGGAAGGCATGATCCCTGTGTAGGCCTTAGGGCAACACCCATAGGTGAAGCCATGCTGGCAATTGTTTTGATGGATCATTTTTTGAGAAATCGAGCCCAAAATGCTGATGTCTCAATAGAAGAAAAAGGCGAATAAATCGTGTCAAATCGTGTAGCAATTGTCGGTGCAACGGGATTGGTGGGTGAAGCGCTTCTTCGGATTCTCCAGCAACGTTCTTTTCCCATCAGTGAACTGGTTCTTCTGGCAAGCGAGAGATCTGCTGGTCAGAAAATTGAATTCAATGGACAAGAGCATGAAGTCAGACTGTTAGATGATTTTGATTTTGAGAATATTGATTTTTCTTTCTTCTCTGCAGGCGCCACTGTTTCAAGAGTCTTTGCACCCAAAGCTGCAAATGTTGGATCCATCGTTATTGATAACACCTCTGAATTCAGATACGACGATCACATTCCACTCATCGTACCTGAGGTCAATGCTCATGCTTTAAAAGATTTCAGAAAAAGCAATATTATTGCCAATCCAAATTGTTCAACCATACAAATGCTTGTAGCACTCAATCCCATACATCAGGCTGCAAGAATCAAATCCATCAATGTATCCACGTATCAATCAATATCTGGGGCTGGGCGATCAATGCTCAATGAATATGATCGTCAGGTTCTCGATTCAAACTACCCTCAAAATGAGGAAAGCTTATTCGCACACAACGTCATACCTCAGATTGGTTCATTCGAAAACAACGGATACTCGTTGGAAGAAATGAAGATGGTTTGGGAAACACACAAGATTTTTGAAGATAAAAATATTGAGGTAAACCCAACTGCTGTGAGGGTGCCAGTGAGATACGGTCACTCTGAATCAATAGGTATTATCACTGAGAGTTATCTCAGCATTGGTGAAGTGAGGGAGTTGCTCTCAGGGTCTATTGGCATCCAATTGATGCAGGATGATGAATCATACCCCATGCCATTAAAGGAGGGCGAAGGGACAGACGATGTCTATATTGGGAGGATACGAGCAGACTTGAATCATTCAAATGGAATCAATTTGTGGGTTGTTGCAGACAATATAAGAAAAGGCGCAGCACTGAATTCAGTTCAGATTGCTGAGACCATCATTGAATTCAATTATTGATTATGTCGGCTGTCTCAACTAAGTATGCATGTGGAGTTGAATATTTAGGGTCTCATTACAAAGGATGGCAATCTCAAGACTCTCAGGAGACCATTCAAGATCAAATCGAAAGCGCCTTATCAAATGTAGCAAACGAAAAGCTTCGAATTTATTCAGCGGGAAGAACGGATTCTGGGGTTCATGCACTCGGTCAAGTTTTTCATTTTTCAACAAATGCCAACCGAACTGAAAGCCAATGGTTGGATGGCATCAATTCTCATTTACCATCTGATATCAGCATTCAGTGGATTAAAATTGTTGATGAAGAATTTGATGCAAGATACTCAGCTGTTTCGAGAACCTATATTTATCTTATTAATAATAAAAAATTTGATGTATTCAGCGAACAAAGATCCCTTTTTGTTAGACAAAAGCTGAATACAGAACACATGAGAGAAGCATGTCAGTATCTAATTGGAAGGCATGATTTTTCTTCATTCAGGGCTTCAAGTTGTCAATCCAATAATCCCGTCAGAGATATGATTAGT
This sequence comes from Pseudomonadota bacterium, assembly GCA_029979325.1. The sequence goes on from JAPOHS010000004.1 coordinate 34,012, forward strand.
ATTGAGCTGGAAGTTGATAAATTCATATCCATAAGATTCACTGCAAATGCATTCTTACATCACATGATTAGAAATATTGTGGGAACGCTTTTGGACGTTGGAACTGAAAAGATTTCACCAAAGGATCTAATAAGAATACTGCAAGCAAAAGATAGAAATGCTGCGTCAAAAACTGCATCTGCAGAAGGCTTATATTTGGCCAGAGTCAATTATCCTGAAAAATATGCATTCCCTTATCATGCAAATGAGATGATATGATGAGAGCTGCTTATGAGGTCATATGAATTGGTTTAAGAAATTAGTTCCGTCAAGGATCACGACAAAAAAACAGCAAAGGGTTAAGTCTGTGCCTGAAGGCGTTTGGGTCACTTGTGACTCTTGTGGAGCCCAGTTGTATAGAGCTGAGCTTGAAAGAAATTTATATGTCTGTATCAAATGCGATCACCACATGAGAATATCTGCCAGAGAAAGACTTGAGAGTTTTTTTGATCCATCGTCATCTATGGAGTATTTTGCGAACCTTACAGCCAATGATCCACTGAAATTCAGAGACACAAAAAGATATAGAGACCGTATCTCTGAGTCGACAAAAAAATCAGGTGAAAAGGATGCCCTGATTGTTATGTCTGGAAAGGTTAATGAGATTGAAATGATCGCATGTGCTTTTGAGTTCAAGTTTTTAGGCGGATCAATGGGCTCAGTGGTTGGAGAGAAATTTGTTCGAGCAGTAAATTTAAGTATTGAGAAAAATGCACCACTGGTCAGTTTTTCATCAAGTGGTGGCGCGAGGATGCAAGAAGCATTCTTATCTTTGATGCAATTAGCAAAAACAACATCTGCTTTGGTTGAGTTGGATGCAAAACGTATCCCATATATTTCAGTGCTTACTGACCCAACGACCGGCGGTGTCTCAGCGAGCATAGCAATGCTTGGCGATATAAATTTGGCCGAGCCAGGCGCACTGATAGGATTTGCTGGACCCAGAGTCATTGAGCAAACCGTTGGGGAAACATTGCCTGAAGGATTTCAAAGAAGTGATTTCTTATTAGAAAAAGGTGCCATTGATATGATTGTTGATCGTCGCGAAATGAGGGATACCATTTCTACTTTGATTTCTAATTTAATGAATCATTAAATTCAATAAAAATTGATCATGGGCTTTTCCACATTAAATGAATGGCTTGAATTTCAGCAAGGCATCAATCCCAAAGAAATTGACCTGAGTCTAGAGAGGGTTAAAACGGTATTTGAGAGACTACAAATCAACATCCCAGAAAAGAATGTTTTTTTGATCGGCGGCACAAACGGTAAAGGCACAACCACTTCAATACTTGAGCAATTGTTCCACAAGAGCGGTTACAAAACTGGAGCATTCACATCACCCCATCTGACTCAATACAATGAAAGGGTCAGAATCAATTTAAATGATTCATCAGACAAAGATTGGATATCAGCTTTTGAAACCATAGAAAATGTCAGAGGCGAAATTCCTTTGACTTACTTTGAATTCAGTACACTCGCAGCATTTCAAATCCTATCCAATTGTGATTGTGATGCATGGCTCATTGAAGTTGGTTTGGGTGGTCGTTTGGATGCAACAAATATCATTGAATCATCCGTTTCACTATTGACCAGTATTGCTATGGATCATGAGGAATGGCTGGGTAACAGCATTGATAAAATTGCGACGGAAAAAGTTGGCATAGCGAAAATGAACAGACCTTTGATCTTTGGTGATGTGGTGGCGGTCGATGAAATTGAGAAAGGATGTTTTGAGAAAGGAGCTGAATTGAGGAGAAAAGGGCATGATTTCAAAGGTTTCGTTGATCGGAATCATTTCTTTTTTAAAGGTGTCAGTCAAAGGATCAGTGACATTGTTATACCCAAGAGTTGGGGCGATGGCGAGATTGATAACCTAACCACAGCTCTGGCAGCGATGGAGGCCAATGAGGAATTTTTCCCATCCGATGATTTACTTCAAGAAGTCCTGGATGAATTCAATTTACCCGGAAGATTTGAAATATTAGATATGGGTCAAAGATGGATCTTGGATGTGGCTCACAATCCGTCAGCAGCGAATAATCTCAGGCAAAGGATCGATCGATCAAATTTTGATCAAGATTATGCAATGATTTTTAGCATGATGAAAGATAAGCAACTCGAGCTATATCTTAATGCCTTTAAAGATCTGATTCATACTTGGATCATTTGTGAGATGGAAACCGAGCGCTCATTGAAAGTAGAAAAAATAAAAAATGAGATGAGCAAAATGGGAATTGAAAACATTTATTCTGCGACATCTCCTCTAGATGCGATAAAGACCCTAGAAAAAAATGTGAGCATAAGTAACAATGT
>JAPOHS010000050.1 GCA_029979325.1 Pseudomonadota bacterium
CAGTTAGAATATATCTCTTACTTTAAGCGGGAATAGCTCAGTTGGTAGAGCGCAACCTTGCCAAGGTTGAGGTCGCCGGTTCGAACCCGGTTTCCCGCTCCACCTATCTATATGAGGAAAATATCATGAAATACTTGCTTATCATTCCAGTCTTATTTGCTAACTTTGCTTTTGCTGAAATTTATGAAGATTATGAGCCCAGTCAGCAAGTTACTGAGCTAACAGTTATATCGGTGCAACCCAATTACATGAATGATTACCTAGTCAATTTGAAGAAGACATGGGTAAGAAGTTCTGAAATTCAAAAAGAGCTTAGTCACATTGTTGATTATGCTGTGTGGACCTCTGAAGTTGCCAATAGTCCTAATTTGTGGATTACAGTCACATATGAAAATATGGGAGCAATGCAACAAACCAAAGAAAAATATGATGCTGTAAATAAACTTATGGCTGAAAGATTTTCTGAGTCTGATGAAGAATACGATTCGATTTCTAAGAGTTACGAAGAAATCAGAAAAATGGTCGATCATCAAATATTAAATAGAGTCATATTTAAATAATTCTGTGTAAATAGGAGAGGGGGTTTTATAACCCCCCCCTCAAACAATCAATGCACTTAACGATTATTAAATATTTTCAATTCCCCCTATTCCTCTTGCTGATGTCATTGGGTATTAGTGCATCACCCGATCTAAAAAGAATTAACCTGATTGTTTCAGATCTTGACCAATCATTAGAAATATATAGGGATGTCATTGGAATGGAAGTCTTTGAAATTAAGAATTCTGAAAAAGGCTCCTACGCTTATAAAGTTTTTAATCTCCCGGAAGATGCTGATATGAGATATGCCAGTCTTAATATTGGTTCTAAGACACGTGGATTTAGTCTTACTGAAATTAAAAATGCCGAGCTTCCATTATTGGATGGAATAAGGATGACCACAGCGGTAATCCAGGTAGATGGTTTGAGAGAAATATATGAGAAGATCATTGATATGAATCTTGGCTACACAGCAATAGATCAAGACATCACACCAGAAGGGATAACATTTGCTGAGTTTTCATTCACTGATTATGACGGGCATTTGGTTGTTCTTTACGAATTAAAATAGTTGAATTTAGAAATGCACAAGAACCTCTTCAGAACTCTTTGTCTAATTTCCATTGTATTTGCAGTTCAACTTGCTGCAAGTCCAGACCTGATTGTCATCAATGCTGATGTGAGGACATCGGATAAACCCAATGATAGAGCAACTGCTTTTGCTGTAAAGGACTCCAAATTTCTCGCTGTCGGAAACACCGATGAAATATTAAGCATTTCAGGTGAGTCGACAAGGGTGATTGATGCAAATGGCAAAACAGTGGTTCCGGGATTTATAGATAGTCATACCCATCTTTCAAGTGGTGCAAAAATAGTCACAGGAATCAATTTAAGTGAGGTCAGAGAGAAAGCTGTTTGGTTGGAAATGATTAAAGAGCGAGTGAAATCTATGGAACCAGGCGAATGGTTGCTAGGTGGACGATGGGATTATACTTTTGAAAACAAAGGTTACCCAACTAGATGGGAGCTTGATGCAGTAGCTCCCAATAATCCAGTTGCTCTTTCTGATATTGACGGCCATTCAATGTGGATAAACACATTGGCTATGGAGTTATCAGGCATTAAATCTGACTCAGAAGTACCAATGGGTGGTCAAATTGTTCTCAATGAAGATGGGATACCAACAGGAATCCTACTAGAAGGCGCAATGGAGTTGGTTTGGCAAAATGAGACATATATAAGAGATTCAGATAAAGCAAGGAAGGAAATACAGCAAGTCATTGATTATGCAACATCACTTGGTATTACGAGCGTACACGATATGTCTAGTAGGATTGAGCTGAATAAGTATAAAGAGTTAGCTGCTGAGCAAAAATTAAATCTGAGAGTCTTCTGGGGCGAGCACTCAAAGTTCAGCCAAGAGGATGACAGCACCAATCAAGATAACCTTATCTATGAACTCATTGATCAATACAAAGTATACGATGATGATCTTGGGCCAATGATTGAATATGGGTTTATTAAATATGTCATTGATGGGGTTTTATCTACACATACAGCCGCATTGGTTGACCCATATACTGACAGACCAGATGTGATTGGTGAGCCTTTTTATATTCAAAAAGAATTAAACTTCTTGGTTAAGAGAGCAAATAGTCTTGGAATGCCCGTTGCGATTCATGCCATTGGTGATCGAGGAGTTGAAATGGCTTTAAATGCATTTGAATTCAGTGATCATCTGAATTTTGCCAACAGAGTAGAGCATGTTGAAGTGATTCAACCAGGAGCAGTAGAAAGATTCAGGAAACTAGGAGTCACAGCATCTATGCAGCCCAATCATGGAACCGGTGTGATTGGTAAATACATCACACCAAGAATTGGTGAGGATAGAGAGCAATTTGCTTATGTTTGGAATGATTTCTTAAAAGGCGGTGTAAGGCTCGCATTGAGCAGTGATTTTGCGACATCACCGTTCTCACCGCTGGTCCAACTCTATGATGCTGTTTTCAGGGAGAGCCCTTCAGGCTTATATGATGGGCCATGGTATCCCGAGCAAAGAATCAGTTTCGATGAAGCACTTTTTGCTTACACTCAGATCGGTGCAGACTTGTCTGGGTGGGGAGATGAGATAGGAAGCATAACTGAGGGTAAATGGGCTGATTTTGCTATCTTGGATCAACGACTGAATGATCCTGTTGGCAAAGAACTCAAAGACGCCTTGGTTTCCAAAACATTCTTTGCTGGCAAAGAGGTTTATACAAAGAATTGAAATTATTATTTCCATTTGCCAAAAGGTTTATTGCAGGAATAGATATCAATGATTCCTCGGTTGTTTTTCAGGATCATCTGGATAGTGAATATGCAGTGATTGCCAATTTGGTTGGAGAAAATACCCAATCAAAAGAAACAATATATTCAACATGCAAAGACTATTCAGATCTATTGAATCGGTTCAAGCGTCCTGATTTCTCAATTTCAGTGAAGCTAAGCTCAATAGGACTTGATGTATCTTATGATGAGTGTGCAACCAATTTATTCAAACTTGCATCCATTGCTTTAGAAAACCAACAGATCATTCGACTGGACATGGAGGATTCAAACTATACCTCAAAGACACTTGAGCTCACTCAGTCTATAAACAAGAAATTACCTGGATGCATTGGGATTACTCTGCAGGCAAACTTATTTCGCACAAAAGATGATTTAGATGATTTATTAGAGAGCGGAATCTCAATTCGGTTGGTCAAAGGGGCTTATAAAGAAAATGGTAAGATTGCTTTCACAGAATTAGATGCAATCAGAGAGCACTTTATTGGGTATTCAAACAAACTCATTCTTGATGCCAAAACTAAACACTCGATCGCCACACATGACGAAATATTATTGAATGAAATGAGCTCAAAAGAAGAAATGATGAATCACCGTTTTGAATTCCTCTATGGTGTGAGGAGAGATCTCCAAAAAAAATATAAGCAAGACTATGAAGTAGGGATCTACATGCCATATGGAAAAGAATGGCTATCTTATACTCTTAGACGACTAAAGGAATTTAAAAACATTAAGTTTGTTGCAAGAAACTTGATCAAAGAGAAATAAAAAAAAGGCCTGTGAACAACAGGCCTTTTTTAATTACAAATGCTTAATTAAAAGCTTCGTTTGATTCTCACACCAAATCTTCTTCCATCAGGGAAGAACATTGCGTGACTTGTTGGGAGAACAAATGTGCTAGGACCATTGGATTTTGTAATATCAGCTGGTCTCACACATGGGTTAGGATGCATGATACCTGATCCAGCACCTGGTCCAGCTACCCCACAAAATGAAGGTATCGGTAAGATAAACTTCATATTTGGGAAGTCTGTGAAGCCATACCCAGATCTTGTTTTGGTATCATCAAATGCATTATCGATGAATGCTGTAATTTCAAGATTATCAGTGACATAACCGAGTCTTAGATCAACCTTGTAATAACCTTCTAGATACACTCTCTTAAATTGATCTATGTATCTATCATCTTGGAACATGATGTCAGCCTCTGCGACCCATGTTGCTCCATTTGAAGTTTCCCAGTTGTAGTTCAACCCAAGTGTCATAGCGTTTGGAGGAGCATTCTCAAGAGGATTACCACTGAGATCAATTGAACATGTGGATTTGCCACTTGAATCGGTGACGATTGTGCAATTTCCTGCATTCGCAATGTTTGAAGCCCCAGCAGTCAAACGAGTAAAGTCTTTATACTTCGCATTCATGTGAGTGTATGAAAGCGTTGCACTGAAATTATCATTGATAAAATACTGAGCATCGATTTCAAGTCCCTTAACTTCAGCTTTTGCAGCATTGGTAGTTTTCGACTGGAGGATTCCAGTTGAAGGGTTGACCACTTGAGTGGCTGTTTGCTTGTCAGTAAAGTCTTGTAGGAAGACATCTGCGTTAAATCGCATCTTTCCATCCATCATGGTTGACTTCATACCTAATTCATAAACCGTCATTTCTTCAGCTTCGTAACGGTTATCTTCAGGATTGTAAAGACTGAAACCACCACCTGTTACTGTACTGATACCACCAGGTTTTTTCGCTTTTGCGATAGACCCGTAGAATGTAAAATCATCTGATGCAAAATGGGTCAACGTAACCTTAGGGGTTGTCATATCTTCTTCGTGATCACCACAAATTTGATATGTCCACATTGGTGGGTTGAGTCTACTCCGACCTGGGCCAGCAAAACCAACTCCATTTGGATCGACTGTTCCATTTCCATCGGATCCACAAGTATTCTCATCTTCCTCACTGTATCTGGCTTCTACTGAAACTGCCCATGAATCACTGATATCATACTCAAGCAACGCATAAACAGATTTATGATCTGAGTCACGCGTCCAATAGCTGCCTCCGCGATCAAGACATCCTGCAAATTCCCCACCTTCTGTGCCAGGTGCACAAATTGCTCCTTGGAAAGTTTTTGCATCTCCCCAGAACATTGCAGATGGACCATTCATAAACGCAGGTGCGAACCATGGTCTGGTTTCGAGATAAGTGAATGTGTTGAAAGATTTGTCATCCAATTGCATTTCTTGCTCCCAAAGCTGAACTCCTAAGGTCCATCTGAGTGCTTCATCGGAACTTGATTGCAATCTAAATTCTTGACTTGTTAGTTCGGTGTGCTGGTCATACCAAATTTCACCAAATTCAGTCGCACGTCTTGTTGTGCCCCTGAATTGTGGATCTTCAAAGGTAAATACATCACCTTCCATTAAACCGGTGATTGAAGTAAAAGTAACATTATTGAATTCTTTTACAGCAGTCATTGAGAACTTCATAAGTTCTCTGTTTGCCCCGGGATAATCCTTTCCTGTTCTTGGGTTGGTTTGAAGTTGAGCTCCACCGATGTCATCAATATTAGGAAGTGGTCCAACATTAGAAGGCATATGAGTGACCAGAGGTGATATCACTTTACCCGAAGTATAGTATGCCAAACACATTCCTGAAGATATTGGAGGAGGAGGGAGCTGAATTATACATGTATTGACAGGTGAAATGGCCCCTGGAGCAATTGGCAGCATTGTAGTTCCAGACTGTTGATACTGAGCAGCAGGCTCATAGTCATCGTCTGTGTACTCAAATCTGGTTACCAAGCTAAAGTCATCTGTGGGTTCATAATTAAACGTTATGGATCCTGCAACACCTTCTTCTCCACCTACAGCTTCTCCGCTTACTAGATTATCGTGATAGCCATCTCTTGACCAAGATGCAAAGTTCACACCGACAGCTGTATTATCGCTAATACCGCCACTCCAGCTTAACCTCAGATCCATTTCACTCTCTGATGCGATTGTTGCTGAAACGCTCGAGTGACCTTCTTGTGTTGGTTTCTTTGTGACATAGTTGATTGCCCCTGCAAAAGCAGATCGACCATACAAAGCACTCTGTGGTCCTTTTACAATCTCAACTCGCTCGAGATCAAATAATCTTGAGTTAATCAATGCAGTACCACCTGCGATTGTTAAGTTTTCCGATGAAAGGTCAACACCGTCTTGAAGGACAGCAACGTTCTGCCTTCCTCTTACGGGTGCTAAGCCTCTGAGCGTGATTCTTGTGTCTTGCTGAGAGAAGCCATTATCGAAAACCATTGAGGCTGACATCTTCGCGACATCCTCCAAGCTGGTAATACCTGCTCTCTCAATTTTCTCTGAGCCTATGACATCAACTTGAACCGGAATGTCTTGAAGATTCTCAGCTTTTTTCCTTGCTGTTACTACAATCTCTTCAATTTGTGCAACTGAAGACATTGTAAAAACAAATGCAAATAGAGCAGTAAAAGCTCTACTTGAAGCTTTGTATGAGTGTTTCATATTTACCCCTAAATATTTTGATTCACTCAATCATGCAACGCCAATTAATCAATTTCAAGGAGAAAGGCAGCTATTTTTATTTAGTTACAAATCGTTACATTTTAGATACTTATGTTTTTTTTGAGACCTCAGATAAAAAATAATGTGATCAATATTGCCATTTCAGAGAAGCTTATTTCTTTGGATAGAGGTATAATCCTGAACTGAAAAAGGCAAGGTGGCAGAGTGGTTATGCAGCGGCCTGCAAAGCCGTGGACGTCGGTTCGATTCCGATCCTTGCCTCAGGTTTAAGCCCGGGTGGCGGAATTGGTAGACGCTACGGACTTAAAATCCGTTGAGATTTTTCTCGTGCCGGTTCGAGTCCGGCCCTGGGCACCAAACCTGAATGTTATGAAACTAAATAGTATTTTTTATTCGAATCATAAATTATGACTGAAAATTATACTTATGAGCCTGACCTGTCTCTCTATAAGTCTGAAGAGGGCTATCAAAAAATGATGTCATGGTATGAAAGGGTATGCGATGAGATCACAGTTGATCATAAAAGCATTTTTGCCGACACAAGATTTGGCAAGACACACATCATCGAGGCTGGGGATGCCAATCAAAAACCTGTTTTATTGATTCCAGGTGTCGCTGGATGTGCACCATTGTGGAGACATCAAATCAATGCATTCTCTGAGCATT
>JAPOHS010000051.1 GCA_029979325.1 Pseudomonadota bacterium
GCACAATTACTGATACCCAAAGTATCTTGACTGACACAAACATCAGCATTGATCACTTTTCTTTCACGAACATAACGAACACCCATGATCAATTCCATGTCATCGCCAAGGTCCATATTCACTTGACCGAAAAGTGCTTTAGCATCTGTTTCTTGAGTCCAGTTACTCAAACGACCAATTTGGTCAAATTGAGTTTGGAAGAAACATGGAGGAAAGTTTTGACCAAAAGCTGCCAATAACTGTCCGTACTCACAACCTGGATTTGCAACCAGTGGCATACCTGGGAAATAAGTGATGCCATGGCTAGATGCCCATGGGAATGGCAGTACGTTTACCAGTCCAGCGCCAGCTGCTTGTGCTCCGTTCAAAGCCAAAATAGTAGTTGTAGGAAGGACTCCAAGAGCGAATAGCGTGTTACCTACTCCACCTAGATTTCCATCAATGTGGACTTCTCTATCGATGTCTTGATATTGAGAATCCCAATATGCACCAACTGTCCATCGAACTGATTGACTCTGATCGGATGATAATCTGATTTCAACACTGTCTTTGTCATACTCAGACCAGTCATCGCGTGATACAAGAACCAATGGGCCATAATCCGCATCCAATCCATCGACATAATCATAGGCTACATGTCCTACAACCATGCTTAGATTCATGCCGTTGTCCATGTCTTTGCTTATATTCAAAGAAGTATCCTGTGTATTGGTGATAGTTCCCTGAGGGTTATTACCTAAGACTTGTGAAGTTCCAAAACCAAGGTTTTCATCGGTATATTGATCTCCTGTGCCAACAGTAGAAATATACTGTGGATAGACTATACCCATTACAGCAAAACCAAGCGCTGAAGTCGGCGTTGGAGGCAATGCTTGATCGAATGTCCATGGCGTTGATGTACTTCCTGTTCTTACATGCTCACCATCCGTGTGTTTAAAGTCGATCCTAAGATCGTCATTAGGTGAGTAAGAAGCACTGAGTCTCAACATGGTCTCATCGGCTGTTGGACCAGTTGTATTATTGTATCTATTGGTAATCAGACCATCATTGTCACGATCTTGAAAAGCAAGCCTGACTGCAAAATTATCAGAAAGAGGAATATTTAAATGCCCTTCAATTTCTGTACCGCTGTCTTCATCAGATGCAGCAACAGAAACACGTCCTGATATATCATCAGCACCTATTATTGGTTTTGCTGATATAACATTGATTGCTCCAGTCAGTGTGTTCTTTCCAAACAAAGTACCTTGCGGTCCTCTGAGAACTTCCACCCTTTCAACGTCGAACATTCCTGTTCTGAATTGACGTCCTTTAGGCATGTGAACACCATCAACAAATAAGCCAACAGATTGTTCAAATGATTGGTTTGCACCAATTGAGATTCCTCTCATAGTTGTAATAGTTGATATCGCATTCTCAGAGACTGAAAAGTTTGGAACATACCGACCCAAATCTTGCAGAGAGTTAACAGCAGCCTTCTCTATCAGATTGCCATCAATTACAGTCACTGAAACTGAAATGTCTTGAAGGCTCTCTTCTTTCTTCGTTGCTGTTACGATAATTTCTTCTAACTCTTGTGCTTTAACTGATACAACACTGAATGTCATAGCAATAACAAACGCAAAAGTTGATTGCATAATACGTTTCATATGGATTTCCCCCTTATAGTTCACGTAATTACATGTTTGTATGTCTAATATTGCCAATATTTTGGGGTATATCAAAGCAACATATTTGTATTTTTAACTCATATCTGTTGTTTAAATGATAAAAAGTCAATGAATACAAGGGTTTTGGCGTATTTCCTAACTTTTCAATTAATTTCAAAAAAAAATAAAAATTAGGCCTTTTTTAGTTAAGATTATTCATTATGAAGAAAATCTCTTTTCTATTGATTTCTATAGGATTTCTATTTGTCACAGATAGCTCTGCATCTGAGGTGACACAATATCTTCAATGCAGTTTTAAAGAAAACTCTACAGAGAAGAATTTTTATTGGTCTATTGGCTCAGATAACACGATTCAAAGATGGGTCTCAGGTGAGCCGAACTTAGCGATGAATAAGCTGGTGATGAATGATGAGAAAAATATTGCTTGGAATGAAATCGGAAATCCCATGGGTATCTTTGTGCTTGATAAAAAAACAATGCGACAAAGAGGCACCCTGCTTTCGAGTGACAACGAAATCCTCGATCGATGGGTCAGCGAATGCAGCTATCTAGAAAAAGATCAGTTTTTAAAAATACAATAGGATTAAATTCCTTGAGCCTCTGCAGCTTCCTCTCTCAATAAATCAGGGCTTCCCAATAACTGTCTATTTAAACCGATTCGTTTGAACCAATAATGCAGTCCCAGATCATCAGTAAAGCCCATTCCACCATGTACCTCGGTTGATGTTTTGGCTACGAATGCACCCACTTCTGAAAGATGAGCTTTGGTTTGACATGCCATTAGCTCTGCCTCATGTGGTATGTGATCAATGGAATGCGCGGCATACCAGACAAGTGAATAGCAAGGTTCCAAGTCTGATGCCATCTGTGCACACATATGTTTTACAGCTTGAAACGATCCGATGGGCCGGCCAAATTGTTTTCTTTCTTTTGCATAATCAACTGATCGATTCAACATACATTGAGATGCACCGAGAGTTTCTGCAGCAATGGCTACCCTTCCAAGATTGATTGCTTGTTTGAGTGCCTCAATATTGCCTGAGCCACTCCCCAGTGTTTCTGCCTTTACTTCATCCAATAGCAGTTCACTCATGAAAGATGTGATATCCACCGTGGTTAATTCGACTTTCTCCAACCCACTCTCCTCAGCTTCAATGATGAGAAGAGCTCCATCCGAATCGAGAATTAAATAGTGTGTGCTATTGATATCGTCCATGACAAACAATGATTGGCCGCTTAATTTTTGATTTGAGTTTTGAATGCTCTTTTCAATTCGCCTTCCAGTCATTTCTGTTAATGCAACTGCGAATCTATATTCACCAGTTGCGATAGATGGTAGATATTTTTGTTTTTGAGAATCGCTTCCAAGTTTGTTGATTAAAAATGGTGCAATTAAAAAAGATCCAATAAACGGATAAGGAGCGACTCCTTTGCCCAAAGATTCAGAAACACTCACTGCGAACAATGAATCAAGACCAAGTACCCCGTACTCCTCAGGAATGATGAGTCCGCTGAGGCCCAGTTCGTTTAAACCATTGAATACCTCATCTACCAAGTTATTGTCTTCACCCGTTCTATATGATCTGAGTGCATCAACTGTCACGGTGTCTTCAAGAAATTTATCAATGCTCTCTTGAAAGAATTGTTGTTCTTCTGATAGTCCGAAATACATGATTATGCTCCTTGAATCTTGGGCTCTTTTGGTAGGCCCAAGCCTCTTTCAGAAATGATATTTTTTTGAATCTGACTGGTGCCGCCACCAATGATTAAACCGAGATAATACATGTAGGCATATTGCCATCCACCATTGTCTCTAAGATGCGGACTGTTATTATAAAGCGTTCCCAGTTCGCCCATCACATCGATTGCCAATGATTCGAGCTCATATCTCATTTCAGTCCCATATAGTTTGACAATCATTGTTGCCAGATTGATGTCCTGACCCTTATTCAATCGACCAGAGAGCAGTCTCAAACCGTGTGATTTGAGTGCGAGTATTTTTCCTTGGATTTTCATCAGTCGATCACGATAAACCGGTTTATCAATGATACGAACACCATCTAGGATTTCACTCTTCATCAGATTCACGAGTTTGTCATAGCGTCTGATCATTTTATTTGGATCCCCCAGTGATCCTCTTTCGTGAACAAGGGTTTTGTTTGCGACCAACCAGCCCTGTCCTCTCTCACCCACAATATTTTCTGCTGGAATTCTGACATCTGTAAAAAATACCTCATTGAATCCAGCATCCAATGTCATATCAACCAATGGCCTGACTTCAATCCCAGGTGCATCCATTGGAATGAGTAAATAGCTGATCCCCTGATGCTTTGGCGCTTCAGGTTCGGTTCGAACCAGACAAAACATCATTTGTGCATATTTGGCAGTACTCGTCCAAATCTTTTGTCCATTGATCACCCACTCATCACCGACCAACTCGCCTTTTGTTTGCAAACTGGCAAGGTCACTACCGGCATTGGGCTCAGAGTATCCTTGGCACCATATTTCATCTAAATAGAGCGCTGGTTGAATATACCTTTGTCTTTGTTCCTCAGTGCCCATTTCCAAAAGTGTTGGCACCAAAAAATCAATGCCTTGTCCCCCAACACCTGTTGGAATTTTGGATTTTGAAAATTCTTCTGTGATGATCACATTTTTTACAATATCGAGATCTCCACCAAAGCCACCATACTCTTTGGGAATATGCCTGACATGATATCCGTGCTCAATGAGAATCTTTTGCCATTCTTTATAATTCATTTCAATTTTGGGTTTTTCATTGGGATCAACAACTGATTCATAACTGTATAGGCTTCCAGTTACATGAATACCTTTGTATTTTTCACAGAATGACTGCACTTCGTTTCTGAAATCAGCATATTCATTACCAAAATCAAGATTCATCTTTATCCTCCATCCAAGTGGGTTGTCTTTTTTCTAAGAAAGCCTGAATGCCCTCTCTTGCATCTTCACTGTCAATGCAAGCTTTAATCTGCTCTCTCAAATAAGGCAATGCTTCATCAAATGCCATCTGGTCTTGTTTGTTGTATGCAGCGAGTCCCATTTTCATTGTATTGGGCGGGAGCTTTACAAGCGAAGAGACCAATAGATCAACAGTATCATCGAGATCCATTTTTGGAACATGATGATTGATCAAACCGTATTTCTCTGCATTGATGGCATCAATACTCTCGCCTCTCATGATAAAGTCCAAACCTTGTCTTTTTGGCATCACTCTGAAAAGCCCAGCCATGACCATGAATGGCCAAATCCCTCTCTTTATCTCAGGCGCTGTAAAAGTTACATCGCTTGAAGCAATGGCATGTGTGGCATTGCAAACAAGCATTAGGGCTCCTGCTAAAACATCACCTTGAACTTTGCATACAACCGGTTTATTTAGATTTCTTATCATGAGGCTGATGTCCTCAACATCACCAAGTTTTGGAACCGTTGAGGCGGTTTCATCCTCCTTAGACCACATATTTTTCAAGTCACCTCCCGCACAAAATACATCTCCATTGGCTTGAATTTTAATTACACGGATATGACCTGATTGCTTTGCGTAATTCAGTGCATAGATGATCTCATTTGACATGACATCATTGATTGCGTTCTTCTTTTCTGGCCTGTTGAGAGTGATGCTGAGAACGTGACCTGAATCTTCAATCAGTGTTGTTTCAAACACATATTTATCAGGCGGCATGATTTGGTCAGACATTATCACCTCCATTGATCAAATCCTTTGGAACATTGACATGTTTTGCTCTCAGATACTCTCCGAGTGACTTAGCCAATGCATCCACTTTGGTGTTTGAAGAAGCACCATCCTCTAGAATATCTTTGATATAAAAATTCAATGATCTGATATTTGGAAGCTCGTATCTTTCAATTTCGTATTTGTTTAAATCCGGAAGAAGAATTTTTAATTGCTCCTCAGTTAAGTAATGATAAACAAAAGAATATATGTCATCAGATTTTGTCCAAACGCCTAGATTGGCACACCCTCCCTTGTCTCCTGATCTTGCACCAATTATTCTACCAAATGGGATTTCCTGAAACTCAGTATAATTTTGCTTTTTGATTTTTGTCTCATTGATGGTTGAAATAATTCTATCTTCAATTACTTCCAAGCTTGTTGGATAGACTATGTGTTCTTCACCATGGATATGAATCTTTTCACTGACATGCTTTGAATCGATCAGGGTTGGCCAATAACGGATGAATGGACTGCCGGGTCCTGGTGGTTGTTTAGAGAAAAATCCTGGGTAATTTGCCAAGGCCAGCTCTATGATTTTTGCAGTGAAAAGCCTACCAACCAAATTTGGGTCTTTTGACTTGAGATCGATCCTTAACATCGCCATTGCTTCCTCATGTGTCTTGGGATCGCTTTTGTCTGTTCGATGAAGATCGATGGTGACCTCATCAAACTGATTCTTGCCACCCAATAAATCAAATAAAGCTGTTACAAATATCTCTGCTTTTTCCTCTATATCCAAACCTGTCAAAATCAATTCCATGCCATTTCTATATCCACCTGCAAGATTGACACACACCTTATGAGTACCCCTTGGTGGTGAACCTTTGCAGCCTGATACCATGACTTTGTCGTTACCGAGATCTTCCAATAAAAGGGAGTCAAAGTGTCCAATGACATCTGGATTAACATAGGCTGGAGAAGATATTTCGTATAGCAACTGAGCAATGACTGTACCAGTGGATATCAATCCTCCAGTATTTTCATGTTTTGTGATCATGAATGATCCGTCTTCATAGATTTCTGCAATCGGATAGCCGATATCTTTGAATGTCTCCACCTCTTCAAAGAAGGCATAATTCCCACCTGTGGTTTGAGCGCCACACTCAATAATATGTCCTGCGGCTAGCGCGCCTGAGAGTTTATCAAAGTCATCTCTTTTCCAACCAAACTTCCATGCTGCTGGGCCAATCAC
>JAPOHS010000052.1 GCA_029979325.1 Pseudomonadota bacterium
AGCTTTATTTTTATTGTCTTACCAATGAAACGATCAAAATCCTCTTTCTTTATGAGCTTTCTATCAAGACCTGGTGATGAAACTTCTAATTCATAACTCTCAGGATCTATAAATTCATCAATGACAACTTCTGATGCCTTTGAAACTGAAATGCAATCATCTATTCCGATACCATTTTCATGATCGATGAAAAGCACCATTTTAATACCTTTTCTGAGGCTATGTTGCTCAATTTCAATCAATTCATATCCTTTTTTCTCAATTTGCTCACGCAAAGTCTCTTCTAAATTTTTTCTTACTTCATCCATACCAATACACAAAAATAAAGCCCCAGAAGGGGCCTAACCAAAATTGGTAGCGGGGGTAGGATTTGAACCTACGACCTTCGGGTTATGAGCCCGACGAGCTGCCAGACTGCTCCACCCCGCATCTGTGTTGAAAGATACTAATCTTTTTTAATTAATCTATCAATAAAAATGAGGAAATAATAATGCGTGTGTAATCTATGATCGGATTGGGGTAAAGGCCAATCAAAAGCAGCATGATTGAAACGAATATGCTTGTTATTGAATGTGTATTCATGATCCCTTGTCTTTCAATGGGTTGATCGGTTTTCTCAAAATACATAAACCACACTACTCTTAAGTAATAATATGCAGCGATAACAGACATGATTATGCCCACTAATGCAAACCAAAGCATTCCATTATTGACCAATTCTGACAGAACGATCCATTTTGCATAAAACCCAATAAATGGAGGAATGCCGACCATACTGAACATGCAAAATAAAAGCATAAATGCAATCAGAGGATGAGAATTACTCAGTCCTTTGAGGTCACCCAACTCGATGTGCTGATGATCTTCTGACGATATTGACTCAATAAGAGCAAATGCTGAGATAGTCATGAGGATATACATCAGTAAATAAGTCATTGATGCACTGATACCACCATCATTTACAATTGAGAATGAGAGCAGGACAAAACCGATATGTCCAATTGCAGAGTAAGCAAGCATTCTTCTGAGGTTGATTTGCATCAATGCAATTAGATTTCCAATAATGATTGATAATAGGCCAGCGGATAGAATCAATATAGACCAAAACTCACTCATCACATTTAGTGAATCTAAAAATAACCTGCTGATCAAAGCAAATGCGCCTATTTTGGGAACTGAGGAAATATAAATTGCTGCTGTGGTATTGGAGCCTTGGTATGAATCTGGAACCCAACTATGAAATGGAAATGCACCAAATTTGAAAATAATTCCACATGCTATAAAAGCAACAGCAATTCTCATTTCCAAACCATTCAGTAGATTGGACTCTTTTATAAGCTCAAGTGATAAGGTGCCAGTGACGCCGTAAACGATCGACACGCCATACAAAAATATAGCCGAAGCAATGGCACCAAGAATAAAGAACTTCATCGCCGATTCAGTAGCATCAATTGAGTTTCTATTAGAGGCTACCATTCCATACATCGAAAGGGTTAAGGTCTCAAGGCCAAGGTAAACTGTCAATAGGTTGTGTGCTGAGCAGAGTATCAGCACACCTAGTGTAGCGAATAATTGAATAAGGAAAATTTCATTTTTGATGTTCTTTTTGGATTTAAGAGATGCCAAGTGAACCAGTATTGATGAGATTAAGGCTATAATTTTCAAATTGGTCCCAAATGAGTCAATAACATAGTGACCGTTGAAAATATTACCATTCGGTATTTCTAAGCTGACAAACGAAAGAAATAATGCAAATGATAAAAAGAATAAAATCATCGAATGGATGAATCCAACTGAGATGTTACGGATCAAGCTGTTGACTAAGACGACAACACAAATAGCAATGGCTATCGTGACCTCTGGCAAGATTGATCCAATGATATGAAATGTCATATCCCAGCTCCTAGAAAAACTAATTCAGATAAGTCATTGATGGATACATACATCAATTTCATTAATGGTTCAGGGTATACACCCATTGCCAGTACCATGATCGCAAGAATCATGAGTGGTATGAGCTCAACAGCAGTAACATCTTTAATATCATTGATTTTTTCATTAGTGACATTGCCAAAAATAACACGCTTGATCATCCACAATGTGTATGCCGCTCCAATGACTAAGGTTGTACCTGATAAGAGTGCGATCCAGAAATTAACTTTCAGGCTCGCTAAAATGACCAAAACTTCCCCAACAAACCCTGATGTCCCAGGCAGAGCTGCATTGGCAAGTGCAAAAAAGACCATCAAACCTGCAAAACGTGGCATCGTTAAAGCAATACCGCCATAATCTTCTATTTGCCTGCTGTGAATTCTGTCATACATCACACCGATGCATAGGAATAAAGCACCCGATATTAATCCGTGTGAGATCATTTGTATCATTGCACCACTGATTGCTAAATTCATATTGTCTAGAGAAGCAATTTCATGATTCAGGAAAACGACAAAAGTACCGAGTGTCACAAACCCCATGTGAGCAACCGATGAATAAGCAATGAGTTTTTTCATATCTGTTTGAGACAGTGCGACCATACCTATGTAGATGATTGCAATAAGAGATAGCACAACCATAATGATTGACAGTTCACTCGATGCATCTGGCGTGATTGGTAAACTGAATCTAAGTAAACCATAGCCACCCATTTTAAGCAGTATCGCTGCAAGAATCACTGATCCTCCTGTAGGTGCCTCAACGTGAGCATCAGGTAGCCAGGTATGAACTGGCCACATTGGAATCTTAACAGCAAAAGCAAACAAGAATGCTAGGAATATAAGAATTTGCTCAGTTCTGGATAGGTCAAGATTATAAAAATCAAAGATCGAATAAGATCCAGTTTGAATATACAGATAGATGATTGCTATCAACATAAAGACTGAGCCGAGGAATGTATAGAGGAAGAATTTAATGGTTGCATAAACTCGATTCTTGCCACCCCATATTCCTATGATAACGAACATTGGGATCAACATGGCTTCCCAGAAAACATAAAATAGGAAAGCATCCAAAGCACTGAATACTCCGATCATTAAACCTTCTAATATTAAGAATGAAGCTAAGTATTGGTGGAGGTTCGGTTTCTCTGAAGTACTTGAGGTCAGTATGACTATCGGCGTAATAAATGTTGTCAAAAGAATGAGCGGGAAAGATATGCCATCAACACCTAGATGATAATTTATATTGAAACGTTCTATCCAAGAAACAATCAATTCAAATTGAATTCCCACTTGACTGGAGTCGAACATTGATAATGCATACAAACTGATAACAAATACCAAAGAAGATGAGATGACAGATAGCCAGTAAGAAAGTGATCCATAATTTTTACCGATCAAAAGTATCATTAAGCCAGATATAATGGGTGTCCAAATCATCAAATCAAGAATCATGATGCACCACCAAGATCCAGTATTGTCCAAGCCAAGAAAATTGCCAGGCCAACAATCATCATTAGGGCATAGTGATATATATAGCCTGTTTGTATGGTTTTGATCCTATTAGCGATATTTCCGATCCTATATGCAGTCCCATTAACAATGAAATTATCGATGGTTTTTACATCACCTACTTTCCATAAAAGATCTCCGATGTTGCGAGCCTGTTTTGCAAAAACGTTCTCGTATAAATCATCAAAATAATATTTATTATCTAGGAGTCGATATATGAATGATGATTTATAAGTTACATTATGGAGAATGCTCGGTTTTTGGATGTATAGGATATACGCTGTAGCGACCCCGAATAATGCAATGTATATGACTGGGCTTGAAAATGCATGGATCAAGAAGCCATAAGCAGAGGTGAATTCATATCCGAATATCTGGTATGCATCAGGCTGCGAAATAGCATTTGTAAAATATGAACCAAAGACCATTGGGCCAACCGTAGGCCAGGCAATGATAACCGATGGAATGGCCAACAATACTAATGGAATCGTAATTGATAACGGTGACTCTTTGACATCATGGTGATGTTCATCCTCTGCACCATGAAATACCTTGAAGAACAGTCTGAAGGTATAGAGTGCTGTAATAAAAACACCAATTAAGACTGATGCGTATGCAAAACCTGAGCCAACAATATCTGAATGACCAATAGCTTCAATCAATGCATCTTTTGAGAAAAAGCCAGAAAATCCTGGGAATCCTATCAATGCCAATGAACCGATCAATGATGTCACATATGTGATTGGTAATTTGTTCTTCAATCCACCCATTTTTCTGATGTCTTGCTCATGATGTAATGCAACAATGACAGATCCGGCTGCTAGAAATAGCAACGCTTTAAAAAAAGCATGAGTCATCAAGTGGAATAAACTGGCAGAGTATGCAGAAACACCAGCAGCAGCAACCATATACCCCAGTTGAGAGAGCGTTGAATATGCGACAACTCGTTTAATATCATTTTGAATCAAACCCAGGATGCCAGTAAACAATGCCGTAGTTGCTCCAATAATCAGAACAAATGAGAGTGCTGTAGTGGAAAGTTCAAATAATGGTGACATTCTTGCAAGTAAGAAAACGCCAGCAGTGACCATGGTTGCTGCATGTATAAGGGCCGATATTGGTGTTGGACCTTCCATTGAATCTGGCAGCCATACATGAAGCGGCATTTGTGCAGATTTACCCATTGCTCCACCAAATAATAGGATGCAAGCTGCAGTCAGTGCAGAAACGGTCAGGGTACTTGTCAATAGTAACTCAGTTTGAGCAATCTCTTGTGAGTTTGAAAAAACAGCATAATAATCAAGTGAACCAGTGATCGAAAAGATAATACCAATACCCAGGATGAGAGATAAATCCCCTACTCTATTCACAATAAATGCTTTTAAATTTGCCTTGATTGCCGATTCTTTGGTGTACCAAAAACCGATGAGCAGATACGACATCACACCAACAGCTTCCCAACCAAAGAATAATTGCAGGAAGTTATTTGACATCACTAGGCTCAACATTGAGAAGGTAAATAGACTGATGTATGAGAAAAACCGATGATATCCAGGATCATCATGCATATAACCTATTGTATAAACATGAACCATCAATGAGACAAAGGTTACAACCACCATCATGCTGGCCGTTAGATTATCAATGAGAAGTCCTATATGAAATGACTGATCTCCAATATTCAGCCATGTATAAATATTTTGATTGATGACAGCGGATGCTTCAAGGATCTCAAGGGCGATGATGCAAGATAAAACAAAAGATATACTGACACCTATTATGGTGACAAGGTTAACAAAATTCTTACCAAATGATTTACCAAGGAATGCAGCCATGATGCCACCAAATAGTGGCGATAAAAGTGCAATAAGACTATATTCAAGCATCATATTTAATTTCTTAACTTATTGAGTTCGCCAACAGATATTGACTTCTTGTTTCGATATAAGGCAACTAAAATCGCAAGACCGATTGCGGCTTCAGCAGCAGCGACTGTTAATATGAAAAAAACAAAGACCTGGCCAGATAGATCCTGCAAGAAATGCGAGAAAGCGATGAAATTAAAATTGACCGATATCAGCAACAGCTCAGTACACATCATAACAATGATGATATTTTTTCGGTTGATGACGATTCCAGTGATTCCTATCGAGAATATTATGGCTGATAACGTCAAGTAAGATTGCAAGGTTAGCATCAGTCTAGGCCTCTTTTGATGTCAACCATTCTTAATCGTTGTTTTGGATCTGCAGAAATTTGATCGCGTGCTACTTGTTTCTTAACATTCTTTCTTGCTCGTAGAGTCAGAGATATTGAAACGATAATCGCTAACAGAAGGATGAAGCCGGCGATCTCAAATGAAAGAATGTAATTGGTGAATAATTCAGTTCCCAATAGAAGAGTATTATCAACAGATAAAGCTGAATCTGATATTGATTCTAGCCCTGAGAACTGATCAGACTGAATCCAATATAATGCAATGAGTTCGGCCGCTACAACCAAACCCAAGAAGATCGCAATGGGTGCAATGTTGGTGAAACCTGATCTTTCTTCTTCTGCATGAATATTGAGCATCATGATTACAAATAAGAACAAAACCATCACTGCACCAACATAGACAAGCACTAGAACGATTGCTAAGAATTCAGCCTCAAGAAGCAGCCATAACAGTCCTGTTGTAATAAAAGCCAAGATAAGGGATACAGCAGAATAGACAGGGTTTTTAAAAAGAATCACTCCCAACGAGGCACAAATGAGAACAGAAGCAAATGCGTAAAATATGACCTCTAATAGCATTACCTATACCTCGAATCTTTCTTCTTATTCTCAATCGTCTGTTCTCGATATTCATCGCCGGTTGCGAGTAGCATTTCTTTTGTTTGAATCCTTTGTTCATTTTCTGTCATGTGATATTCAAATATATCTGTCTCAACAATGGAGTCCACAGGGCATGCCTCTTCGCAAAACCCACAATAAATGCATTTAAAGGCATCGATTTCAAACTTGGTGGTTCTTCTGGAGCCATCAGCTCTCTCTTCTGATTCTATTGAAATCGCTTGTGCCGGACATACAGCTGAACAAAGTTTGCAGGCAATGCATCGTTCTTCTCCGT
>JAPOHS010000053.1 GCA_029979325.1 Pseudomonadota bacterium
ACCGTGGTCAGAAGTCGTGCCAAAGCTCTTGGTATAAAAGAGGATTTTCATCAGGCAATGGACATGCACATACACGTCCCAGAGGGCGCCACGCCTAAGGATGGGCCCAGTGCAGGCATTGGAATGTGCACCGCTTTGATCTCTTCATTAACCGATATTCCTGTGAAAGCAAACGTGGCCATGACAGGAGAAATCACTCTCAGAGGTGAAGTGCTTCCCATCGGTGGATTGAAGGAAAAATTACTTGCAGCCCATAGAGGCGGTATTGAAATCGTCATCATTCCAGAAGAGAACAAGAAAGACCTCTCTGAGATACCAAAGAATATCAAGGAGAAACTTGAAATTATTCCAGTCCAATGGATTGATCAGGTGCTAGAAATTGCACTTGAAAGGATGCCAGAAATTAAGCTTGAAGGCTCAAAATCAAGGCAATCAGCCAAGTCTAAGTCTTCTTCAGAAAAGAATTTGCCCCATTAATTAGTGCAAAAATATCGAAACCCTTTATTGACAAGGGTTTCAAAGGACTGGTATAAATTGTATGTTCCAGGTCATTAAAAACTTTGAACAGGGGATCTTCGGTAAACACTAGTTTTCAGAGGATTTAATAAAAAAAACATATATAGGATGTAACAACATGAATAAAGGTCAACTCATTGATGCAGTAGCAGCAAGCACAGGACTCTCTAAAGCAGATGCTGGACGAGCCATTGACGCAACTACATCAGCAATTGCTGGTGAACTTGCAAGCGGTGGATCTTGTGCATTAGTTGGTTTTGGTACTTTCTCTGTAAGCCACAGAGCAGCCAGAGCTGGACGTAATCCTGCAACTGGTGAAACAATCCAAATTAAAGCAAGCAATGTGCCTAAATTTAAGGCTGGTAAAGCTCTTAAGGATGCTTGTAACTAAGAATAAACATCACGTTTTTAAAGGGGCTGCAAAGCCCCTTTTTTTTATCCTTATATAATAAAATCTGATACCGTATTCACTTATGCTTGATGGTATAAGAATTGTCGAAATCGAAGGGCTTGGTCCAACACCTTTTGCCGGCATGTTGCTGGCAGATCTTGGTGCAGAGGTGATTGTGATTCATCGCAAAAATAAGACATCATTTTCTAAAAAAAACTTACTGGATCGAGGAAAGCGCTCAATAGAATTAGATTTAAAAGATCCAGAGGATTTACAGACAGCAAAAAAAATTATCAATCGTTCAGATGCATTAATTGAAGGTTTTAGACCAGGCGTAATGGAGAAGCTAGGATTGGGGCCGGATGCGTTGATGTCTGAACATCCTAAGCTTGTTTATGGCCGCATGACGGGCTGGGGTCAAGATGGGCCAAAATCAAAAGAAGCAGGGCATGATCTAAACTATATTGGCCTGTCGGGCGCACTATGGTATGCATCACATCCGGACACACCACCATTCCCGCCACCCACTTTAGTGGGCGATGTAGGGGGCGGAGCACTTTATCTTGTAATAGGCGTATTGACAGCCTTATTGAACATCCATCAATCCGGTAAAGGATCAGTAATTGATGCCGCAATTGTGGATGGTTCAGCTCATATGATGAATCTGTTTATGTCTTTACAAAATTCTGAAATGTTTAGCTATCAGCGAGGAGGAAGTTTTTTGGACGGAACGCCATGGAGTAGATCTTATCGGACTTCTGATAACTTATGGATGACAGTGCAATGTTTGGAGCCCAAGTTTTATTTTGATTTCATACAGCTCATGGAACTCGCTGATCATCCAAAATTCAAAAATCAACTCAATGCAGCAGTCTGGAATGAGATGGCCATGATCCTTGAGAATCTATTTTCAAAAAAATCTCAAGAAGAATGGATGACTATTTTTGAGGGATCAGACGCCTGTGTTGCACCAGTTCTCAATCCTTTGCAATCAAAGGACCATCCTCATATCGAACATCGACAGGTTTGGATAGAGAATGACGATCATATTCAAGCTGCTCCAGCCCCTCGATTCTCTAGGGAAACTGATGATTTAATAAAAAAGATTCCTGAAAGGGGAGAGCATCAAAAGGAGATTCTGGATGAATTGGGTGAGAACAAATTTTGATGTTATCTTTTTAAAACTGAGATAATATACATCGTCTCAAACTGCTCGGGTGCTTAGCTCAGCTGGTAGAGCGTCGCCCTTACAAGGCGAATGTCGGCGGTTCGATCCCGTCAGCACCCACCAGAGTTTGTTCTCAACCAAAGATCAGAAATTCTATATATCCAAATATTTTCTTCCATCACCAAAGAAAGTGTATATTTGTATCATGATTAAAATAAATAAGACTCTATCGGTATGTATCCTTTCAATCATTACATTCTCTTGCGCCATTCAAAACAATAGTGAGTTGAAAACGGTTGAATATCTTGATCTTGATCAATTTATGGGCGATTGGTTTGTAATATCAGTCATACCAACATTTTTGGAAAAAGATATCTATAACGCTATTGAGAGTTATTCTTTGAACTCTGATGGAACAGTATCAACGGAATTCTCATTTAATAAAGGAGACTTTAATGGGGAAAGGAAAACATATAACCCCAAAGGATTTATTTTAGATCAAGATTCAAACGCTTTATGGGGAATGCAATTTTTATGGCCAATCAAAGCAGATTTTAGGGTGGTCTATTTATCTGATGATCTGTCTTACACAATCATTGGAAGAAACAAGCGAGACTTCGTATGGTTGATGTCGAGGTCACCATCTATGACAGATGAAGATTACTCCAGTGCTATGAATTTTATCGAGAGCATTGGATATGATATGTCTAAGATTGTGAACATACCCCAGAAATGGCCCGAATAGATATCAAGCCCAACCAGTTCTAGCGTTTAAAGCCATCCGTTTTTGGGCGATGATCTCTGGTGAAATCTTTCATTTTCTCTTTGAGTTCATCAGTCGTGGTTCCCAGGACTTCAAATGTAACGACATTGAATGTTTCCACAAAAATCGGCATCAAGTTACCCTGCATAAAGCTATCAACATGAAACTCTGCAGCAGCGTGGTTTTTATAGACTTCATATAAGAAAATTCGATCACTTTCAGATGCATAATATTCATATGCAATGGTATCTGGTTCTGTCTTTTTAACATTTTCTACAAGCTGATCTATCAAATCATCGACTTGATTTTCTTTGCCTTCAATCACTTCAAGATCGAGTAGAAAAATAATCTGTTGATCCTTAG
Organism: Pseudomonadota bacterium; assembly: GCA_029979325.1. Next base: position 3,202 of record JAPOHS010000053.1, read on the forward strand.
ATTCAGAGTGATGCCCTGTGAAGCCCAATGGTGAAAATAGCAATGATAAGAATAATAATAATCTCATTTGAATGCTCCTAAATACTTAGTGACAGGCTTTGCCGTATTTTTTTAATCGATAGTAGTTATATGGCAATGGCGTTATGAATCCCGCTAGGAGCATGAATGGGATAACCCACCATGTCAGCATTGCACCTCCAGTCAAAATGACATCAGTGATATTCATGGCCGCTTCCATTGCAATCATAGAGATCAGTGACATGCCAATGGCAACCCTAAAAGCCTCTCTCAAGATCATTTGCCTAGAAAGGATGTAAGTTTCAAGCATGATTGAAGTGATAAGCCCATTCATGATTGCTAAACTCATGATTAAAAGCACTGAGAAGTCCCAAGGATTTCCGGTTACCTGAAAGAAATAGATTGTTCCAAAATCACCAATTGAACAGCCTAAAAGACACCAGAGTGTATTGACTGAGGCTCTTTTCCAAGTATGTTTACACTTCCAGCTTATGCTGTTTTCGTTTACTGTAGTTGTTGTCATAAAACTGATAAAAAATATAATTGAATATTGATTCATTATAGGGGACACAAACAGTGAAAGGAAAGACAATTAAGGTCATTCATCGTTGGCTGGCATTTATATTAGGCCTATTCATTGTGTTTCAAATCACTTCAGGAAGCATAGCGCAAGAAAGTAGATTGCTGATGCAGTGGTCGAACCCTGAATACTATAAAGTTGAGACAGATGGAGAGCCAGCTGGCCCAACTGAGATCAAGGAGCGAATGAGAGAGCTAGAGCCTGAGTTCAATATTGCTCATGTTATGGTGCCTCCACCAAATCGAGAGAGTACTGCATACATATTAATGGGAGGAAGAAACCCTGAAAACCTTCATGAATCAAGTCTGTTTGTAAATTATGATCAGTATCAGCAAAAGATACTCGATGAACACCCACTTGCAGGATCAGGTTGGATAGGAACCATGACAGTTCTTCATCGTTGGATAGTTTTTGGTGAGGCTGGTTTTTATGTTGTATTTATATTAGGGATAGTGACAGTTTTGATGAGCTTATCTGGTATCTATTTATTTTATAGAACCAGAGCCAGCGCAAAGCGTTTGCCGATCATCAATCGACTTCACCGTAGTCTGGGTTTTGTGGCATCTTTCTTCCTTATAGTCACTTCATTGAGTGGAATTGCGATGAGTTATGTTCATTGGCAAGATCGTGATGATAATTTGTCGGTCTTTGCAAATATGATGAAGACTGATCATATGAAAGCAGGACACATGCATATGGTACCTGCAGTCGTAGATCCAAATACTGCACTGATTACTGCAAAATCAGTAATCCCTGAAAGGTTTCATCTCAGCGCATATTCTTATGCTGGTGATCATAGTCCAAATTATTGGTTTGCCTTTTTTGATCAAAAGATGTTTAGACAAGATGTTGTCATTGAGGGTTCATCTGGAGAAGTTGTCGGGATATATGCAGCTGGAAAGACCAGCAAAGGTGATGGAGTCAGAAATTACTTATTACCAATTCACAGTGGAAAATATTTCGGACCAATTGGCGGCTTTTTAATGTCATTTTTTGGGTTCATTGTAATTTTATGGCTCCTTTCTGGATTCGTAATCTATTTTAGTAACAAAAAGAAATTAACAAATTAGACATTTACCATTTTCTTCGCCACCAAAGAATTGGTCCAGTAATAACCATGATGATTCCCATGAGAGTGAAGAGATCGCTGATCCATTTAAACTGTGGATGAATGGCATTTCCGGTATGGATCTCAATCATGAAGAGATAGAGGGTGGCTGCTTTTAAGTCAGGATGCTTCATTTTATCCATTTCAAAATCATAATTTTCTATTTCTCGAAAAAATCCGCGACTGTTTTTAATCATAAGACCTTGATCGAAGAACTCAGCATCGTAAACGATTGTCGGGATGCCTGACATAGGCTGCCATTTTTCATTTCCATCTTTCTTTGTAAAAAATTGTCTAAGATTATTACTATAGAAAATATGATCACCCGTTCTAAATAACTGACCTCTTTCTGAACCAGTCATCGGATCTCTTAACCAATTTTTTCCACCATCTTTAGTATTGAGAACGCCATATCTGGTTGAGATGCTCATTTTTTCTGGATTTTCCGGGTAAGTAACAACCTGATCAATCTCACCTTTTAGTGATTCATATCTCCACACATAAGGTAAATCTGATCGATCGATATCAATCTTTTCACCCCAATTTATGAATGCAAGGATGTGATTAAAAAGAATCCCAGTAACCGATAAGTAGAGTATGGGGATGATTCCAAGGATTCCAATGATGGGTGCGTGCATTCTATAGAATGACTTTGATAAAAAGACTCTCCTGTCTTTTGAAGGTGCTTTGTCCTTATTTTTTCGCCATTTTCTTTGGTAGTACCAGCTGAGAAAACCGGTCATGGAGAGAATCATCAACGCGATACCGCCAAAATCATTGATCCATGTGGAAAACTGTCTTGAGAAAATGCCATAACCAAAATGAAGATCAAAAAGAAATTTATACATCGTTACATGTTCTGGCAACCCTGTGATAGTTGTTTCTTCAAGGTCAATGAATTCCAAGCTAGATGGTTGATTGACATTCATTCGAAATATTTTTTCAAAATTCAAAACACCAATGATCTCATCACTTTCTGAACCTGGAGAGACCATGTTGATGAATTCTCCTTTGAGAGTAAGCCTTTGTATTTCTGAGCCAAAACCGTTCATGATCCACAAACCATCATCCGTTGCCAAAATGATCACTTGCTGAGAATTGATATCCATTTTTGCAAAACGAGTCACTTGCGGATTTTGACCATTTGGGAATTCTAATTTTTCCCAATTTATACCCCTGTCATCTGTTACCCAGAGACCTCTTTCTGATCCGCCTAACCAACTATCTGAGTCATTCTTATCAACCGCAACAAAACGCATCACTGTGGCTGGGAGGTATCTCATCATAGACGATGAGAGCCAGCTTTCTGGAACTTCTGTTTGTCTCAGCCATCGCCATTCATCGTGATCTAAGAAAACACCTGTGATCCCTAAGAGAAATAACCATAGTGCGGCTACAAGGCCAATCCAACGATGAATATTGAACAATGACTTACGTTTCATTATTGATTCTGAAATTGATAATAAAGCTTATTGGAACCGATTTGGGCTTTAAATGCTTTCTATTCAAAAAATACTGGTTTTAGTAGCAATTTTATGGATTGTTTGGACAATATT
>JAPOHS010000054.1 GCA_029979325.1 Pseudomonadota bacterium
GGCAGAGAAGCTTGCAATAATCCACTCATTCTCAGAGAAATAAACAGCTCCATCTATGAGGATAAAGCAATAGAGATGACTGAATTCTTTGAAAAAATGTTTGAGTACATTCTGAAAGAATCAAATCATGGTACAGGTGTTCATTTTATTACAAGACATATGACTTCATTATTCAAAGGTATGCCAGGCGCCAAACAATGGAGAAACTTATCAGGTGGCATCGAGTCCAAAAAGAGCAGTGCTGAAGATCTTGTTAGATCTATGCAGTTATTTGTAGAGGATAGGGTTACTCAGCATTGAGTGCTTCAATGACCTTGGAATGTTCCTCGAGTAATTTTTCTGGAAGTCTTTCTTCGTACTCTTCAAAATACTCTCTGATGCCAGCCATTTCATCCAACCATTTCTGATTGTCAACAAGTACAAGTTCTTCCATCGCTTCTTCTGTAATCGTCAATCCAGAAGTATTGATATCTTCTGATTTTGGAAGGAAGCCAATAGGTGTTTCCTGAGCATCAATCTCATTGTTACAACGCTTGATAATCCACTCAAGTACTCTTAAGTTATCGCCGAAACCAGGCCAAATGAATCCGTTTTCATTTTTTCTAAACCAATTGACATGGAAAATCTTTGGTAGGTTATCGGAACGCTCAGAGAAGCTTAGCCAATGTGTCCAGTAATCAGCAAAGTTATACCCACAAAAAGGCTTCATGGCCATTGGGTCTCTTCTGATCACGCCCACTTCTCCTATTGCAGCAGCGGTGGTTTCAGAACCCACACTGGCACCAACGAGAACTCCATGGTTCCAATCTTTTGACTCGTATACCAATGGTGCCAATTCACTTCTTCTGCCGCCGAAGACGATGGCAGATATTGGAACACCTTTCGAAGAGTCAGCAAGATCAGAGTATTTGGGATTATTCTTTGCTGAAACTGTGAATCTAGAGTTTGGATGTGCAAAAACGGCATCTTCTCCTTGCTCAATTTTGTTGCCTCTCCAATCTATAACCGGATTACCATCTTTCTTACCTTCCCACCAAGGCTCATTATTGTCAGTTAATCCCACATTGGTGAAAATCGCATCTGATTGAATTGCTTTGTAGGCATTTTCATTGTCGTCTTCATTCGTTCCAGGAACCACACCGAAATAGCCTGCCTCTGGATTGATGGCCCATATTTGACCAGAATCATCCATATGCAACCAAGCGATATCATCACCGATGGTTCTCACTTTCCATCCTTTGTATTCATCAGGGGGAATTAACATGGCAAGATTTGTTTTTCCGCAAGCCGATGGGAATGCAGCAGCTATGTTGAAAATTTCACCCTCTGGATTTTCAATTTCAACAATCAGCATATGTTCAGCAAGCCATTTTTCTTCCAGAGCTTGATAACTCGCAATTCTCAAAGCATGACATTTTTTACCGAGTAGGGCATTGCCACCATATCCAGAACCTATGCTTCGAATGGTTTTTTCTTCAGGAAAATGCATGATGAATCTCTTTTCAGGATCAAGATCACCAGTGGAGTGTATTCCTTTAACGAATCCTCCCTCTCTTTCAATTCTTGACAGTGCTTCATCACCCATCCTTGTCATTAAATACATGTTAGCAACAACATATGGGCTATCTGTTATTTCGACCCCGCATCTTGAGAGCTCTGAACCTATCGGTCCCATGCAGTATGGAATGACGTACATGGTTCTGCCTTCCATGCAGTTTTCAAACAAATCATCAAGTTTCTCATGAGCCTCTTTGGGATCCATCCAATTGTTATTTGGGCCTGCATCCGCCGCATCTTCTGTACAGATAAAAGTTAAATGTTCAACTCTGGCTACATCTGATGGATCTGATCTATGCAAGTAGCAATTTGGAAAAGTTTCCTCATTCAGTTGCATTAAGTCCCCAGTCTCAAGCATTTGCTGGATGAATTCTTCATATTCCTCTTTTGAACCATTGCACCAGTAGATATTTTCTGGCTTGGTCATCTTTGAGACTTCCTCAATCCAACTCTGGAGATCTTTGTTTGATGTAGACATAGTTATTTTTTGTTTATTAAATTTATTGGTTAATACTTGATTGAATCTTTTTGTTATTATTCAAAAAAAATCAACTAAATTTAAGTGGTGTATTTTAACTAAACCATGACTAAATGCATAGCCATAGATACCTCGACTCGGAGATTTTGTCTTGGGGTAAAAAATAGCAGTGATTACTTTGATAGGTCTGTTGATGAATCAACCGATCATGCAAAAGAAATCTTTAGAAGAATTGATGATGTCCTTAAGCTTGCAAACACTTCAATTGAGGAACTTGATTTTCTCGCTGTTGGCATTGGTCCTGGTCGATTTTCAGGTCTCAGGGTTTCTATAAGTGCAATTAAATCAATAAGTTATGTTTTAAATAAGCCCATCATTGCTATCTCAAGTCTCGAGATTATTGCCAGAGAGATGATGGAAAAAAATGATAAAGAGAATGTAATTTTGATAGAAGATGCAGGAAGAGGTAATTTATACATCGGTTCTTATGCTTTAAAAAACCATGAATTTATTAAATTGTCTGATGATCGAGTTGCAAATATTAATGAAATCAAAATCTCTCAGACAGATGCATTAATTGCAGGTAGCGGAATCATCAGATACCCAGATTTAAAAATAAATTCAAAGTCATTACTCAATCAAACTGGAGAGGAGTATCTGAATTCAAGGACAATGATTGATCATGCAGTGGAACAATTCAATAAAGGTAATACAATAGATTGTATGAATCTCAAGCCAAATTACCTTTTTGATGAGGTAGCCAATTGATTGAAACTTTTAAAAGCTTATCCATAAGAATACACAACTTCCTTGGCTTTTGTGCATGCACACTTTTGATGAGCTATGCCCTGTATGCTGAACATTTTCTCGGACTCGAGCCTTGTCCAATGTGCATATTTCAAAGGATTTCTACGATCTTGCTTGGATTGACATTTTTACTTGGTTGTTTTCCTTTTAACAGTCGCTTTTCGAGACTTCTAATCGGTTCATTGATATTGATCACCTCTCTTTCTGGAATACTGGTTGCCTCGCGACATGTATGGTTGCAGAATCTTCCACCAGAAAAAGTACCTGGGTGCGGCCCAGGACTCGATTTTATGGTCGAGAATTTTGCGTTTAGAGAAGTTTTTGAAATGGTTTTCTCAGGTTCTGGTGAGTGCGCAAATGTTGATTGGTCTTTTATCGGTCTGAGTATGCCGGCTTGGGTAATAGTATCACTCTCAGTGCTTTTGGTTTATGGAGTATGGTCTAACTTAAGATCTCTGAAGCAAAATCATTAACCATCCAATGATTCAATGAGTTCTGACTCTAATTTCTGATTTGTTTCAATCGCAATCGCATCTTGATATTCGTCTCTAAGATAAAAGACATCCTCAGCTCTTTCACCAATTGTGGCTATTTTTGCTGACTCGATCCAAATATTATTTTTTCTAAGTACCTCTGACACGTCAACAAGAAGACCGGGCCTATCTATTGAAACGATTTCAAGGACTGTTCGATTATGGATATCATCAACAAGGAAATTCACTTTTGTTTTTGTTGTAAAGCTTCTCAATCTCCTTGGAAGTTTGAATTTTTTCTTTTTTATGATTTGTTTCTTTTTAAGCCTCCAGCTCAAATTCTCAACTAAAGATTCAATCTTATTTTCTATGTCATAGGCATCGCCTTTTGGCATATCAGTATAGAAATTATATATACAGCTTCCATCATTCAACTCGATGACTTTTGCATCTTTAATGGATATATTTTTTTCGACCAAGTTATTCGTGATTATTGAGAAAGTATCAATATCCATAAGTGTTTTGATGAACAATAGCATCAGACCCTCTTCTTCGATGATTTTTAAACCAATGATGGTGTTTTCCTCATCTGTAACACTATTTGTTACGAGTTTCTCAAGGTGAAAATTGATTTCACCTTGATTAAATCGTAGGAAATAGTCTTCACTTAGTTTTTCGATCTCTTTCCTTAATTTGGAGATATTAAGACCTTGGTCCTCTATATGAATATTCGCTATCTCTATTTTCTCTTTTACAATTTCTTCCTTATCGAGTGTATTTTCGAGACCCATTCTCAGGGCATTTTTTGTTAGATGGTAAAGATCTTTAAAGAGTCTTTCTTTCCAGCTGTTCCATAAATTTGGATTTGTTGCTCTCACATCGCAAACTGTTAGAAGATATAAATACTCTAGCTTTTCTTCATCTCCAATAATTTCTGCAAGCTCTTTGACAACTAGTGGGTCATGAATATCTTTCTTTTGAGCAGTCAGTGAAAAAATCAAATGATTTTCTACAAGCCAAGAAATAAGTTTAGATTCGTATCTCGTCATGCCATGTGCAATACAAAACTCTTCTGCATCTCTTGCCCCTAAAACAGAATGATCTCCGCCTCTACCTTTTGCTATGTCATGAAATAATCCTGCCAAGTAGAGTATTTCTTGAGATTCTATTGACTGCATTTTCTTGCTGTCTTCCGGGTATTCATGGTTGAATCTGTCCAGTGCCAGCCTTCTTAAATTGCTAACCACGTTTAAAGTATGCTCATCAACAGTCAGTGTGTGAAATAGATCAAACTGCATTCTGCCTTCAATTTGGCCAAATACAGGCAGATATAATCCAAGTACACCGTAAAGATTCATTCTCTTTAATTCATGGGTAACACCCTCTGGTGCTTTTAAAATCTTGAGAAATAGTTTTCTATTATTTGAATTTTCTCTGAATCCATCATTGATCAGATCTAAATTTTCTAAAATTTGGTTAATTGTTTTTGACTCTATTCCAGTGATATTGTTTTCCTGAAAGTGAAGAAATATCTCAAGAAGTAAGCTCGGGTCATTCTTAAACTCTACTCCCTTTCTTAGCCCAATTAGCTTATTTCTTATGTGAAAATTTTTATTAATATTTTTTTTTGCTATGAATCGTCTGGAATTGATTTTCTGGTCAAATATTTGCAAACATATTTCATTGAATCTAGAGATAGTTTTTGCTGCTTTATAGTAATCTTGCATGAAAACTTCAACAGCCATTAAGTGTTCGGAGTCTTTGTATCCAAAATTTTCTGCAAGGACTCTTTGGTAATCGAACAAAAGTCTATCTTCTGGACGTTTAGCCAATGAGTGAAGCGCATATCTTATTTTTGATATCAAGCCCCATGCTTCTTGAAGCAATTGAATTTGATCAATATTCAAAATATTGTCTTGCTCTAGATCGTCAATATTTCCATAGCCAAGTTTTTTAGCAATCCAAAAAATTGTATGAGCATCTCTCAAACCGCCTGGGCCATCTTTTATATTTGGCTCAAGGTTATAAGCCGTGTTATTGAAGTTGTTGTGCCGATTATTCTGTTCATCAATTTTTGCACTAAAAAATTTTTCGTTTTTCCATGCTTGTTTTAGGAGAACCTTCTTCTGGTACTCTGAGAATAGTGTTTTTGATCCAAAGATTGATCTAGATTCAAGCAGTGATGTTCCTACAGAGATATCTCTTTTGGATTCTTTTATGCATTCATTAACCGTTCGAGTGCTATGGCTTGCCTCAATGCCAATATCCCAAAGAAATGTCAGGAATTTTGAAATATTGTTTTTAAGATCATTTTTGGTGTTCTTATCCAGAAGAATAAGTAAGTCAGTATCAGATTTTGGGTAAAACTCACCTCTGCCATAACCACCAACAGCAATAATGTTAAGTTTTGATTCATCATTACTGAAAAATTGATTTGCCACAAAGTGAATGACATCGTCATTTAATTCACACCGCTTTGATATCGTTTCCTTTATTGGTGCTTTAATAACTGAGTCATCAATCAGAATAGATTCTTTTTTTATAAATGCCTTTAAATCAGAAATTGCCTTCTTTCTGCTTTCATATGATGAGAAACTTTTCTCGATATTAGACTCTAAAAATTCTGAACTGATCATCTAATTGGCAATTAAATCAATTCACCAGGCGCCAGTGTCAGTACTTCATAACCGTCATTTGTAACAAGTATGGTATGTTCCCATTGTGCAGATAGAGAGTGATCTTTTGTTACTACTGTCCAGCCGTCAGATAAGAGCCTTACAGCAGAGCCACCAGAATTAATCATTGGTTCTATTGTAAAAGTCATTCCTTCTTGGAGTTCCATACCAGTATTTGGAATTCCATAATGGAGAATTTGAGGTTCGTCATGATATATCTCGCCTATACCATGACCGCAGTATTCTTTTACTACACTGAAGTAGTTTCCTTCAGCATGTTTTTGGATTGCATAACCAATGT
>JAPOHS010000055.1 GCA_029979325.1 Pseudomonadota bacterium
GGCCACTCGGTTTGCATTCACAATACCTCTGCTACCGCCCAGTCGATTCGCAAGCCATTGTCCACCCGTTGCATATGCTGTCATAGATATAAACTCAGTCGTCAGCATAATTCCCATCATAATTATGAATTGTGGGATAAGTGCTGTATCCGTTGAGACAAAACCTGGAAGTAAAGCCATCAAGAAAGCCCAACCCTTGGGATTACTGACTGCTGTTATATAACCGAGAATAGCCAGCGCCATTGGACTGGTATTTTCAAGATTGCGAGCCTTCATGGCTTCAGTTGTTTGACGAAATAATTGATAGGCGAGATATAAAAGATAAGCACCTCCCAATAGAGATACTATTTGAAAATAAATGGGATCTCGGGATAACAGCCATCCTAGGCTCCAAAATGTTGCAGTGAATACGGTTGCAACTCCACTCAATTCTCCCACCATCATCCAGAGCGTTCGTTGATATCCTATTGAAAGACCCAATGTGAATGCCAAAGTCATACAAAGTCCTGGCGTAAATGAAACAGATGCAATAGTGGGAATGAACAATAAAATTAAATCTGGTGACACAGATGATTCCTTGGACTAGAAAATATTATTTTCTCTTTGTAGCTCTCTTATATAGGTAATAATTGCACTAACTTCATCTCTGGAGACATTTTCAACGGCAGGCATATTCCCAAACATCCAATGATGCCCCCTGACTCCCATAGCGACTGCTCGATAGAATGTCATATCATTGTGATGGCTGGATTCATATATTTTATGCACAAGTGGCGGACCTACCTTTTTTCTTCCAACAGCATTTTTTCCATGGCATTCAATGCAGTTAGACTCAAAGATCTTCTTTCCTCGCATTGCTTCATTGGATAAAGATTCGGGTATCTTTATTTTCACAATCGCATCATCAAACATGATGCTTTTTCTCTCATTCTCCTCAGTCCAACCATTAAAGCTGAAGAGTAGTGCTGATATGAGAAAAAGTTTTTTCATTTCTTGGTAGCCTTATTGCTAATAAATATAAAGGAGAATACTGCAACACTGGCAATTAAAATAGTATTAATGAAACCAAGAGCCTGAACTCCTTTTAGCATTAAAATCAAAGCAATTCCCCAAGCGGAGCAAGCGAGAAGATCGGCAAAATAAAAACGGTTTAATTCCAATCTTGTTAGCCCTAAGAAAAAAGGCATGATGGGTCGAATTGCTGGCGTAAATCTTCCAATAACCACTGCCAGTGGCCCAAATCTATCAGCTGCAGAGGTAGCCTTATCGATCAGTGCAGTCCTTTTTTGAAAAAAAGTTAAGGAAAGAACCTTCTCACCAGAATATTTACCGACTAAAAACCCCCCAAGATCCCCAAGGTGTGCCCCGATCATTGCTATGGGTGCAATCAAATAAAGAGCAAGAATTTGTTGATCAAATAAATACACACAAATTGAAAAGAGTACGATACTCGGAACTATGCTCCCAGTAATCACCATCGATTCAAGAAAGGCGAGTGTAAATACAGTGAGCCAAGCATATTCTGGGTTATGCAGTAAAAAATTCTGAATTGAATCTGGGTTAAATATGCTTTCAATGAAATTCATAATTACTTTTCATCTTTTGTAATTAGCTTTTTCTAAAATTTCTTCAATGCTACTCATCTGCTTTTCAAATCCTTCATTGGTGCAAAGCTGAATATCCTGTTCATTCGATAATTCCTTTCCTTCGAGCTTCTTCTAAAGTTTCTTCAATTCTCCTCATCTGCTTGTCAAATCTTTCATTGGTGCAAAGCTCAATGTCCTGTTCATTCGATAATTCTGCTTCGCATTCCCATCTATAGATGTCTCTGATCATGTCTCTGGTAATGGTCTTCGGTATACTGCCTTCTAATTTCGCCTTTGTGAATCTTGTATTAGTGCAGAGCTCAATATCATCAATATCTGTGTATTCATTTTTACATTCATCTCTAATAACACTCTCAAAAGCTCTCTCTATGGCTGAATTAGAGTTGTCATCACTCGTTTCAAAATATGATGTAATTAAAGCAATAATGACCAAAGCAAACCATATTCTCCAAAACCAGATCACGATCTTAGAATTGGATTCCGTATTCATTTTTATGAATGCCTGATCATTGATACCGCCCGATTCATAGATAGATTTGATTGTTTTTACGGGAATGACAATGCCTACATGGAGAACATATATTCCTACTAGAAAGCCGATGAAGCCAGCACTATAAAGAGTAAAAAATAAGTCATAAAGATTGCCCCTTACTGGGGTTGGAAAAATCAGTCCCAGAACTACAAGAATCATCGTTATGGTGATCAGTATTTTTATATAGTCATTAACTTTATTCATTGATGACTCCTCTTTTTGTTACCAAGTAAGTTGCAAAACTGCCCAACCAGTGTCCGCCCTCATAATAGTCGCTATTGATACCAACAAGGCCCGAGGCTTGATGTTTTTCTGCAGCACTATTTAAAGCTTTTACCCTTAAATCTTTAGGAGGTAATCCGCTCGCAATGCCCTCAAGCATCCAAGCTCTGCTGAGATTCAATCCATCAATGTGTGCCAGTTTTGGATCGGATCGATCACTGACTATGGCTGGCTCTAGCCAAGTTGAGTTTGAATTAGGGATTTCAAGAAAATCGTTTAACCAGACAGCAAATTCAGACGGAGTCATGACTCTCCTCATCAGATCTGCTTCAGCCAAGCACGGCGAGAGAAAATCAGCACCGGAGGGTTCATAATGAATGGGGCATTTTTTATCATCGGCATAAAATTCTAGAATCCTATTTCTAATCAATGATTCAACATCACTGTTGTTCGTTGTTCTAGACCAATCAAGCATGAGACCCAGTGCAAAGGCTGTTTGTGCATGTTGCCCGCTTCTCACTGGATAAGTCAGCTTGGGTAGCCACTCGACAACTCTGCTGACAAGCACCTCTTCTAGAGGTCTGATATTCGCTCTCCACTCTTTTGCTGAGGGATGATTCCATTCATCGAGTTCAGCAGCCAATTGAAGCAACCATGCGATCCCATAGGGTCTTTCGAATGCTTTTCTGCCCTTACCAGATACATAGACGCTTTCTTGCATGAGATTAATCTCTGACAAACTCACATCAAGTGCTTCCATTGCTTTTGGAGCAAGTTCGCTATCAGGATAGAGTCTTGCAAGTCTAGTTAGAAGCCAATGACCGTGAACGGAAGAGTGCCAGTCATAACAGCCAAAAAAAGATGGATAGAGTTCTCTTGGCGGCATGACATCGGCATCGCTTTGCATCGTATGAGAAATCTTATTTGGGTATTCCTTATGAACACAATTCAATGCAAGTTTGGCAAAATTCTCCGCATTGATTTTTTGATCACTGGCATGTGTTAAATCTAATACGAATAGTGAAAGACAAAAAAACAGCATCAATTGATTCATTTTACGTTTAGCCGTTCTCAATAGGGGTCTCCATCATGCTTTATGAGATCATCATTAATTTCATGCCAAGGGGCCTTTGAACCAACAAAGATATGGTGAGCCAAAGGCAAATCAGGTTCGCCATTTATTAGACCCATTGCAATATAGAATCCCTCCGGATCTCTGCCATCAATAAACATGACATTGGAGCCACAGTTTTCACAAAATATTCGCTGATTATTCTTAGATGAGGCATAGGATTTAATGCTGTCTTCACCTGAACTGTATTTAAAACAGGATCTTTCTACCCTTATATAGCTTGCAAATGCTGCACCATGTGAGCGTCTACATTGCGAGCAATGGCAATGTGAAAAATATTTGATTTCTTGATCTATCTCAAATGAGACTTTCTTACACTCACAGTGGCCATGAATTTTAGTCATTTTCTTGGAGGTGAGGATTGTCCTGATCTAAGAGCTTATCTCCAGTCTCAATGCCCAGCAGAAATCTACCCGTGGGTGTGGTTGCGTTCTCCCAGTGGACACCACCATGCATTGACATGGTTCTGAGATCTCTGAAATGTCGTTGAGTTGCATTCCTTCCCGTTTGAGATGAGACGCCCATCATTCCTGCCAATCTGTTTCCAGCAGTCATACAAAGCTTAGATGCCATGGATGTCTCTCGTCTAACCTTCAACCGATCACTGCCAGTTATGCGCTCGTCTTTAGAGCCTTTCTCGTGAAGAAATTCACATAAGTTATCAATGATCATGTCCGCTATTCTTAGCTCCTCATAGGACTCCCCAATTTTTTGCTGCACCGATTCTTGTTCTGAAACCTTTTCTCCCAGCATTGCACCAAATCTGGATCTGGTTTGTTCAAGATACTCATTGATTAAGCCATGAGTTGTACCCAGTGTTGGGCCTGAGAGGAGGGTATTAAAATACATACCCATTTCCACTCGGTAGATATAGCTTTCATGTAATTTAGAGCCAGGCGGATTCATGCCCCCCATTTCCATTGCTTTTATGGTTCGGTGTTCGGGTACAAAAACATTGACTACTTTAATGTCTTTGCTGCCAGTGCCTTTGAGACCCTCCGCTTCCCAAGTATCTATGATTTCATATTGATCAGGCATAATGAGTGCCATCCTATAGTCCAGCGCAGTTCCTGATTTAGAATTCGCATTCTTAAATTGACCTGCCACAATCGAAGCATCTGAGTGATCAACTCCACTGGCGAATTTCCAAAGTCCATTGAGTATGAATCCGCCATTGGTTTCTGTCATTTCACCGCCACCAGCAAATGCAGTTGCTATCACAGCATCAGGACAAGTAGGCCAAAATTCTTCTTGAGCTTCAGCAGGAAAACGGCCCAAATTCCATGTATGTGACATCACGACAGATGACATCCATGATGTCGATGCACAGCCTTTGCCAAGCTCTCTGGCGATATCAACTTGTGTTCCCCAGTCCATTTCATATCCACCATATCTCTTTGGCGTAAAGATCTTATGGATCCCAGCATCCAAGAGTGCCTGCATATTTTCTTCTGGCATCTCTCGAAGATCTTCTGTTTCTTGTGCTCTTTCTTTTAGCTGAGGTATGAGATCTCTCGCGAGTTGTGTGATCTCAGCACGAGTCGGGATATAACTTGGACTTTTGTTTTCAGCCAATGCCATTGGATTCAGTCAGCAAGCGTTACTGTGACTTTACCATTCTCATCCATATCTGAAATATTGAACTCTACACCGATTGCTTTTCCATAACCTTCATATCTTGGTCTCCACCACTTATCAAGCAGTTCCTCTTCAGTCAGATCAAATTGGCCCAACCGAGTCGCAGCAGCCAAAACTTTTTTAAATGGAAATGTAAATGTTCTTTTTCCTGGCTCAATCTTCGCATCCAAGCACATTTGAAAGAAGCAGCCTGTTCTTTCATAAATCATCACCAGCGCCAGTTCTTTGTTGCCTGTTTTGTCGATCATATTTTTTGTCCGATCCAATAGCGGCTGCATGGTCTCTCTGTCATGTTCGATATATTTATCAAGCATGTCATTATCCTTTGCAAATTGAACAGCATTGAGATGTGCTTTCAAAAGCGCATCATTCATATCATGCGGATATGGAATTTGAATTTGCATGGTTCTTACCAGAACCTGCATTGATTGTGCGACATCGGCCTCACGTCCTTCCATACCAGTCGGTGGTGCTAGCACTTCTGGCTTCATCATTTCTACTGGTGGACCACCCATGGGTTTGCCTTCTTTTTTAGGCTTATTGCTTCCTTGCATCATTGCCATTTTGTACTCCTAATAAAAATTTATTTATTTAATATACATCAAGGTCGATACTTATTTTAAGAATCCTTTACCTTATAATGAACGTATTCTAATATTGACTACAACCTGTAGTTAGAATCAAATTTTTTTATAGGGAGTACATTGTGTATATAAATTTTTGGTACCCAGTAATTTTGGGTGAAGAATTAAAAGAAGAGCCAGTAAAAGTCAGAATGCTGGGTCAAAATTTCGTGGTTTTTAGAGATTCAGAAGGCAACCCAAATACACTGCATGATATTTGTATTCATAGAGGAGCCTCTTTATCAGAAGGCCTTGTAAAAAAAGACTGTATTCAGTGCCCGTATCATGGATGGCAGTTTGATGGGAAAGGAATATGTCAGAAAATCCCTTCTCTAGGGAAAGATGCAAAGATACCTAAGCGTGCAAAAATCGATGCATATCCGACAGAAGAAAAATATGGAATCGTTTTTGCATTCCTAGGCG
>JAPOHS010000056.1 GCA_029979325.1 Pseudomonadota bacterium
GATGTTTGCGATTGCAAAGCATTAGAGAAAAAAATAATTGCAACTAAGAGCAATGAAGATATGTTTTTCATATTGATTGGCTTATTTTCCATATCAGTTCAGTCTATAGAATATCTAAAAAAAAGGGAGCATGAAGCTCCCTTTTTTTATTGTGCTAAAGCCTTAGAACTTAACATTTAGATCTAAGTAATAGTTTCGGCCATAGTCTTGGTGTGCATCAGCAAAGTAACCGTAGTATCGGTCTGCCAAAGGTGCACGTTCATCCGCAACGTTTTTAATGGCCAAACGAACTTTTGAATCATATCCTGCAAGATCAAATCTATAATCAAAACTCAGGTCCATTGTGGTCATGGAATCGATCATAAATTTAGTTCCATCAGATCGAGTCAAGCTGTTTTGATAAAACTCGCCTTTTCTCAATGCTGTCAAGTTCGCTCCGAATGGTCCATTGCGATATGAAACACGAAGTGTGTGCTTATTGTCATAGTTACCATCCATCAACAAGAGATCGCCAAAACCTCCCAATGGGATATCTGCAGGAATTTCGCCATTTGCTTTTCTGGCAGCCATATCCGCAAAAACACCGCCTGGCTCTTGTTCGAATGTATCGATGAAACTTCCAATGTAGCGAATACTGAAATCACCAACATCGGTATCAAAGTTATAGTATACACCGAGATCAAATCCTTCAATCTTTCTATCCGCTAAGTTGAGGTAGTTATCAGCCACATAATTGACATTTCCGAATGGGCAAATTCCTGCGGCATTTGCTGCAGCGATTTGATCTTCATCTGGAGCATCTCTATCAATGACTCCATGTCCGCCAAATGTATCACAGTTGTTTGTTCCATTTGCAATCCTAAGAAGCATGTCTTGCACTGTGTGGTTTTCTCTACCAAACAATCCAATGGTATTTTCTTTGTCAATTGACCAGTAATCAGCTGTAATCGTCAAACCATCGATATCTGCAGGTGTAATAACAAAACCCACTGAGTAGTTATCCGATTCTTCAGGTTCAAGTCCTTCTGCGCCAGTTGCTTGTCTTTGCTGAGATGATCTAGAATCTAGGTCATCACTATCCAACCCGGCAAGCTGCTCCAATCGATACATGGCCCAGTCATAGCGTGTTCCACTTCTGACAACGATCTTCTCATTGATCTGAACAATATTGGGTGCCCTAAATGAGGTTGAAGCAGAAGCTCTGAATAATACAGAATCTGAAATCTCCCACCCAACTGCCAACTTACTGACAAGAGAATCTTCAACATCAGACATGTTTTCATATCTGAGAGCAACCTGAGCATTTACTTTTTCAGAAAGCGGGATTTGTGCTTCCGTAAACAGTGAAAGGGTATTTCTTTCCCCTCTGACATCGCCAGTTGGAGAAGAGTTAACCACATCACCTATTTCAGGATATACATCATTCTCATAATCCACATAGACAATGGTTCCATCGAGTCTTGGATCTCGGTCATCAACTATTTCTTCTCTTCTGACCTCAATACCAAACATGACTCCCATGGGTCCTGCTGCTAGATCCATGAAGTTTCCATTTGAGACTTTAAAATCCATCATTGCAAGTGAACTTGAGCCTTTTCTGTAGACATCTACTAGCACTCTTTCTATATTGCTATCAACTCCTGCACTGAATGGATTGTAAGCAGCTGGAGTTGGATCACGGAGTGCTTCTTTTAGAAGTGTGTTTGAAACACGATTGCTTGTTATGTCATCTGATTTTGCTTTTGAGTAGAGCAATGCTGCCTCCCAATCCCAATCGTCAACTTCACCTCTGAAACCCTGAAGCAATCTGTAGGTTGTTTTATCAACATTCACATGTCTCATTCTTTCAGCATATCGATAGTTATCGATATAGAGCTCATATCCCTTGAAATCAAGCGTATTGCCATCAGCATCTGTGAATGACATTTGGTTCAACCAGTAGTTATCTGGTCCAACCCTATGCTTAACAGAGCTGAATGCGTATGACGGGTGCCTGATCAAAAAGGAGTCTGAAGAATAAAAACCGATCTCAGTGAATGACTCTAAACCGTTTGCAAGTTCGTTGTTTATATAAACAAAGATATTTGTTCTTTGCATATCAGATCGAACATCCGTATTACCCCATAGGTTGTATCTCTCTGTCCCGTTTCCGTCTTGAGCGATACAAGTTCCAAAACCTGTATTAAAAACTTGTCCACCTTGGCTAGATCGATTACTGCACCTTGGATCACCTAATGGGAATACTTCAAATTCACCATTGCTGTCAGTGAACGTATGATTCAGTGGGTTACTGCTTCCATGCTCACTGGATTTAACCATATCAAACTGTCCATACAAGTTATTGGCACTGTTGTTTCTGAATGAAGAACTTCCCGCCCAAGGGCTTCCATCTTCTAAGCATCTTCCATCGGCAGATACGCCATCGGGAAGATCGCAAGTGGTCCACATTCTATGATCTGAGTTGCCCCATCTTGGGTCTTCAGAAGAATTGATGCTATCGCGATCATAATGATCGACAAAAACACTTACATTGCCTCTGTCATTATTAAAGTTTGTACCCCATTTAGCAGTGAAGGTCACATCTTCTGCATCAAAATGCTCATACCATCCAACCTTCGTTCTAAACTGAAAGCCTTCATAGTCCGTTTGAAGCACATTATTGACAACGCCCGATACTGCATCAGCACCATAAATTGCAGATGCGCCATCCCGAAGAATCTCAAGTCGGTCAAGACCCCAAACAGGAACCAAATTTGAATTAGTTGAAACTGTCGGTACATAGTCCCCACCTAAAAGCTCTGTTTGATATCCGGGTGAGTTCACCATTCTTCTGCCATTAAGAAGAGTCAGCGTATTACCTACACCCATATTTCTTAGGTTATAGGCTCCAACGTCACCACGTGATGAATTGACTCCACCAGAAGCATTTTCAGCTTCATTGAAAAAGTTCATTCCATTCTCAACAACGTTCTCTAGCAATTCATCACCAGAGTCGACACCTAGAGCCTCTACATCCTGAAAATCAAGTACAGAAACAGGTAAGGCGCCTGTGATTTTTGCCCCTTTTATCTGAGAACCAGTCACTGTAATCTCTTCAATGTCATCTGAAGCGACAGAATCCTCTTGGGCAAGAGTTGTTATAGGAAATATTATGAATGCTGATAGTGACAGCATTCTAAATGTTTTTGCAAACATAATAAGTTACCCCTTATTTTATAAATAGTATTTCGACTATATCACGCTTGAAATATATGCCCTTCAATCTAATTTATTCATATTTATTGTGATATTATAGCTTTTAGTTATATTAAGTTATAAACATAATCTATAATAAGGCCATGAGAACAAGACACATCGAGGTATTCAATAGCATTTACAAGAGCGGATCAGTCACAGCAGCAGCAAAGCTTTTAAATGTCTCACAACCCTCTGTCAGTAAGGTGCTGGCTCATGCTGAGCAGCAACTGGGCTTTCGTTTATTTGAAAGAATAAAAATGAAGCTGGTTCCAACGCCAGAGGCTAATATTCTGTTTAAACACACCAGTGTGATGGAAGAGGTTTTGGTGGACATTAATCAGATTTCAGAACGTCTAACAGAATTTCCAGTGGATCGTGTGAGAGTATCTTGCACTCCTTCATTGGGTATCGACTTTCTTCCAAATGCAATCGCAGAATTTAAAGAACTTAAACCTAACGTTAATTTTGAGATCTCTACACTCCACTACTCCTACTTAAGAAACAACATAAAAGATACGTCTTTGGACCTGGCGATTGCTCAAGATCAAATTGAAGATGAGGAAATTGGAATAATCAATTTAAAAAAGGGTCATTTTGTAAAACTGGAGCCAATCAATGCAACAAAGAAAAAACTACCATTTATCAAACTGAGCATCAATAGTCCCATTGGGCGAAAACTGGAGCAGTATATTGAGAAAGAGAACATAAATATTCAATCGAGCATTACATCTGATAATTTTCAGATGGCAGCATCTTTGGTGAAAAATGGTTTTGGATACACAATCTTAGATGAATACACTGCGAAAGCTTGTCGATCTGAGAATACAAAAATCACCGCATTGAGTAATAAATTAGATTTTAACATCAGTTTGATGTTTCTAAAGAATGTGCCTTTGTCAATCCCAGCAAATAGCTTTATTGAATTTCTTACTGAGTTCAAATATGACTTCTAGTATTCTATGATGTGTTTCTTCAGGGCACATTCTCATGAAAGATAATTCAAAATCAAAAACAGGTTTCCTCGTAGGATTGATTGCAGCGATCCTGATTCTAATGATGCCAAATCCAGAGGGATTACCGATCGAAGCTCAAAGAGCGGCAGCAATTTTTGTATGGATGGGGATTTGGTGGGCAACGGAAGCGGTGCACATTGCAATAACTGCTTTAATACCATTGATCTTCTTCCCTTTGCTAGGTGTTGCATCTATTGAAGAAACCTCTGCGCCTTATGCAAATAAAAATATATATCTTTTCATGGGTGGCTTCTTTCTATCGATCGCAATTCAAAAATGCAATCTTCATAAAAGAATCGCACTCAATGTCCTTGGTCTGACCGGAACGGCAGGAAGATCAATCATAGCGGGTTTTATGCTCAGCTCATGTGTTCTAAGTATGTGGATCATGAATACATCAACGACTGTCATGCTTCTCCCAATTGGTCTTGCCATAATTTCAGTGGTAAAGGAATCAATGACGGATTTAACTGATGTTGAGAAAGTAAACTTTCAAGTTGCTCTTCTTTTGGGTATTGCCTATGCAGCAAATATTGGAGGCATAGCAACACTGATAGGTACAGCACCCAATATGGCATTAAATGGTTTCATGGAAGAGCAATATAATGTCTCGATATCGTTTGTTGATTGGATGAAGGTTGGTGTACCTGTTAGCTTAACTTTGCTCCCACTTGCATGGCTATCACTCACAAGGATGTCTTTTCCTGTCTCATTTCAGGCATCAATACAAACACAAGAAATCATAACGAACATGAAATCTGGACTTGGTGAAATGAAAACATCTGAGATGAGGGTTTTGATCATATTTCTAGTGACAGCGATGCTTTGGATCACAAGAGACATCATCAATGATATTCCAGGACTCGAGGGCTTATCGGATCCTGGCATTGCAATGCTTTGTGGTCTGGCATTGTTTCTGACACCCAGCAAAAGCACTGAGGAAAATCTTCTTGAATGGAAAGATGCACAAGAAGGGGTCCCTTGGGGTGTTTTGTTACTATTTGGAGGCGGCTTGTCACTGGCAGCTGCTGCACAAAGCACAGGTCTTGCTGCTTGGATAGGGAATCTGATGCCTTTAGGACTGAGTATGGCATTATTAATCATCATGTTTACAACTTTAATTATATTTCTCACTGAGCTCACATCTAATTTGGCGACCACTGCAACGTTTCTTCCCATCGTTGCAATCATAGCCACTCAATTTGGCTTTGACCCTCTTCTGCTCACTGCTTCAATTGCAATTGCTGCAAGCTGTGCCTTTATGTTGCCGGTTGCAACGCCGCCCAATGCGATTGTCTTTGGGTCAGAACTGATTAAGGTGCCTCAAATGATGAGAGCAGGAATCGTTATTAATTTGATTGCCATTGTTGTTGTCACACTCGCTGGTCTATATCTTGTTCCATTATTCTTAATATAACCATGAAGCAAGAAACCAATGAAATTAAAAATGTTTGCGTTTTCGCTGGGTCAAGCCCAGGAAAAAGAAGCATCTATTCAGAAACTGCGAGAGAACTTGCTCATAAGTTGACTAAGAACAATTTTGGAATTGTTTATGGTGGCGGCAGCAATGGCTTAATGGGCATCCTTGGCGACAGCGCCATCAATGCCGGTGGTTATATAACTGGGATCATTACTGAACAACTCGATGAGATTGAAGTCGGGCATCAAGGCTTAAATGAATTAATCATTGTAAAAAATATGCATGAGAGAAAAAAAATGATGGCAGATAAATCTCAAGCCGTTGTATGCCTACCAGGTGGTGTCGGGACTTGGGAAGAATTTTTTGAATCATTGACTTGGAACCAACTTGGGCTACAAACAAAACCGATCATTTTGCTCAATATTGAGGATTATTACTCAAAACTTAGTGTATTCATT
>JAPOHS010000057.1 GCA_029979325.1 Pseudomonadota bacterium
AGATAATCATCACCTCTATCAAATGTAACAATTCCAGACACTCCGGATAACAAACTACCAAATGTTTCAAATTGACCATTCAAGCCTAGAATAATTTGTTGTTTGATTGGATCTAGCTCTTCATTTGAAGCTGGCCTTGAAGAAAGATACTCACTGTATTCTCTCTGAATTTCTTTGATTGAATCGACAGTACGGTCTGATTGAACAGGCGCATAAACAAGCATGGGTCTAGGTCCTTTGCGAGATGAGAGTCTTGCTCTGACACCATATGACCAGCTTTTGTCTTCTCTTAAGTTCATGTTAAGCCTTGAAGTAAAGCTTCCTCCAATGACTCGGTTCATAAGGTCTATATCGATTTCATCATCAGTTCCATTGGCTGGCAATAACTGACCTGCAACAATCAGTGATTGGATGGCACCTGGTTTATCAAATAGATAAATCTTTCTCGCACTAGACTGATTAGAAACTTCATAGTTTAAGGGTTTTGTCTTATTCGCTTCTCTCTTCCAGTTACCAAACTTAGATTCAAGTATCGGAAGTAACTCTTCAAGATTGGTATCACCAATAACCACAATTGTAGAATTGGCTGCAGTGATTGTTGACTCTTTGTAACCAATCATGTCTTGGCGAGTCATCCACTGTATGGATTGCCTGGTTCCATCGCCGCTTGATGGTTTACCATATGGGTGATCCTTGCCATACATTAATCCTGAAATGAGATTAGAAACAATTCCATTGGGTGTTGATAGCGATTGATCAATCGATGCGAGCCACCTTAATTTTTTTCGATCAATTTCAACCTGGTCAAATGTTGGTTTATTGATGACTTCAATCATTAGATCAAGTGACTCAGTAAAATTCGATTTCAAAGCTGAAAGAGTCACGCTTGAAGAATCCAAACCAGTACTTGTATATAGATCCGTACCCAATTCATCTAATTTATCACTCAGTTCAAGGGCATCATATCGTTCAGTCCCCTCGGTTAACATCGACATGGTGAAACTTGCCAAACCAGGTTTATCCGTTGAATCAGATGAATGACCTGACCCAAGCAGTAAACTTAAATTAATCATTGGCACATCATGTCTTTCTGCAAAAACAACATCGATGCCATTACTCAACTCCGCCCTTTGAATCTCTGGCAAATTCAGCTCTGGAAATGATTCAGGAAAAGGTAACTTAGATCGGTCAGCAATTGCCTCTTGTGAGAATGACATTTGATCTTCAGGTGCAACAATGAGCACATAAACTCCATCAGTAAGCCAATCTGAAGCCGTCTTTTGTATTTCTTGTTTGGTTGTAGCGAGCATGTCTGCATAAAAATCATTAAATCGTCCAGGATCGCCTGTATAAACTTCAGAGTATGCAAGCAGGTCTGATTTACCACCAAATCCACCTATTCTTTGAAGGCCTTTAATAAAAGAAGCTCTGATCGATGTTTTTGTATTCTTAAGGTTTTTAGAATTTGGTCCTTTCTTTATAAACTTGACCAATGTTTCATCAATTGCATTTTCTAATTCTTGCATTGAGACGCCGTTTGCCAAATCAGCTGCTATCCAGAACTGTCCAGCAAGCTCTCTGTCGTAATAAAAAGAAGTCACGCTGGTAGCAAGCTGACGCTTATAAACCAATTCTTGATAAAGCTCTGAATTCTTACCGCCGGTTAAAAGTGATGCAATCAATTCAAAATGTGGGTGCTCTTTGGATCCAATCTCCGGTGTATTCCAAACCTTATATATGCGAGCGTTTGGTACACGATCGTACATGATGTCTCTTTTCTCACCTGAACGCTTTGCAATCCATTTCT
Source organism: Pseudomonadota bacterium (assembly GCA_029979325.1). Next base: position 1,808 of record JAPOHS010000057.1, read on the forward strand.
TTTTCTTTATTGGAGAAGGCCCAGGAGGAATGTCTGCAAAATATTTATAAACCAATTCTTTTGCTTCCTGAAGGTTTATATCTCCAGCAAGCGAAAGAACAGCATTATTTGGACCATAGTATGTTTTAAACCAGTTCTGGACATCATCCATAGATGCTGCATTCAGATCTTCCATTGACCCAATAACACTCCAAGAATAAGGATGCCCTTCAGGAAATGTCTCTTTTGCGGCTTGAAAGAAGACTTTTCCATATGGTTGGTTCTCACCCTGTCTCTTTTCGTTTTGTACCACACCTCTTTGTTCATCAAGCTTATCTTGATCTACAACACCAAGAAGGTGTCCCATTCGATCAGATTCCATCCATAAGGCAAGATCCAAAGCAGTGGTAGGTACATTTTGAAAGTAATTTGTCCTGTCGTTATTTGTTGTTCCATTCATATCAGTTGCACCGACTTTCTGAAAAGGAGCAAAATATTCATTGTTATAGTTCTCAGTTCCGTTAAACATCAAATGCTCAAACAAATGAGCGAACCCAGTTTTTCCTGGTAATTCATCCTTTGAACCAACGTGATACCAAACATTCACAGCAACTACAGGAATCTTTCTGTCCTCATGAACAATAACCCTGAGTCCATTTGGCAAAGTGAACTTCTCATACTCTATTTCTGGCAATTGGTCATTTGCAGCAATGGATAGAGAGAATAAAAGTGTAAGCGGAAAAATGAATATCCTTTTTAAATTGTTCATAATATTGTGTATACCTAACTCAAATTTTTTAAGGACAATAATTGTAGAATAATTCGCATGAAACAGCATCAAAAGAAATCAATTCTCACTTCAGTTTTTGTCTTAATTTCATTAATAACAGTTCAAGCAGAAACCTCTGATTTATCTAATGAAATTGATTCACTCTTTGGTGATCGTGCAGAAAAACCAGGGTGTGCTGTTGGCGTAATTGAAGATGGAGAATATATTCATTCAAAGGGATATGGCCTTGCCAACCTTGAGCATGAAATACCAATTGGTATGGATACTATCTTTAGGATCGGTTCCGTGAGTAAGCAATTTACTACGATGGCTATTGCCATACTTGAGGAAAAAGGAAAGCTTTCATTTGAAGATGAAATGAAGACTCATATCTCAGACTTGGTTGATTATGAACAAAAAGTCACTATCAATCACATGATTCATCATTACAGTGGACTGGGAGATTATGAGTATATGGACTATCCGGGTCGCTTCAAGAATGCAGTAGGAGAGGAATTTAGATGGGGAAATGAAGACTATCTGACAAATAAAGAATTTCATCAACTAATTAAGACCTTGCCACTCATCAGAGAACCAGAAAAAAAATTCCACTACAGTAATACAGGATATGTTTTACTGGCCCTTGCTGCAGAAAATGCTTCTGGCATGAGTCTCAGGCAATTTGCAGAAAAAGAGATTTTTAATCCGCTTGGTATGAATGATTCTTTTTTTAATGATGATGTGAACTTACCATTTAAAAATCGAGCTGATGCTTATACGCCAACAAAAAAAGGATCTAATGAATACAAAATCAATGTAACCAATCTCAGTTGGATTGGGGATGGCGGTGTTTATACTTCACTCACTGATTTTATTAAATGGGATCAGAACTTTTATGAGAATAAACTCGGCAATGGAGACCAATCATTGATTCAAACAATGGAAATGACATTTGAAGAAACAAAAGCAAGCAGAAGAAATCAAAAGATGGATAACGAAAGGGAAAATGAAAATACATATGCCTTTGCTCAAAATCTTGCCTATTATAATGGTTATAAACGCTGGTCTCACTCAGGGTCATGGGTGGGATGGCTTGCTCATTATGTTAGATTTCCCGAACTTGGTTTCTCAACAGTTGTGTTCTGCAATACCAATGAAATCGATGCGACCATGATTGCTGATGATGTGGTTGATATATATTTTAAAACTAGAAAGAATTAAATCTTCTAAAAGGCATTCTTTCCTGTAAGTGCCCTTCCTACTGCCAACTGATGAATTGTTTCAGTTCCTTCGTAGGTCACTACACTCTCTAGATTTAGCATGTGCCTTATCGGTACATATTCAGCACTTATGCCTGATCCTCCAAGCATATCTCTGCAGTCTCTTGCAACATCAAGTGCCATTCGTACATTATTCCATTTTGCTAGAGAGACTTGTGTTGGATTCATTTGATCCATATCTTTTAATTGACCCAATCTATATGAGAGAAGACTGGAGGTGACTATTCTTCTTTGCATATCAGCCAGTCTGATCTGAATTGCTTGGTTTTCATCCAAAGCTCGATCAAATAATATCCTAGATTGGGTATAGTCTAAAAGTTGCTCTAAGCAGGACTCTGCGGCCCCTATCACACCCCATGATATTCCATATCTGGCTTGTGTGAGGCAGCTCAAAGGGCCCTTCAATCCGGTAACACCAGGTAAAACATTTCTTCCTGGAATCCTCACGTTATCCAAGAATAACTCTGAAGTTACAGATGCTCTGAGTGAGAACTTATTTTCAATCTTATTTGCAGTAAAACCATCGGTATCAGTCTCAACAATAAACCCTCTTACGCCATCATCCGTATGCGCCCAAATGATCGCTACATCTGCAATTGAGCCGTTTGTTATCCACATCTTGGACCCATTGATAATCCAATCATCACCATCTTTCTTAGCGTGTGTATTCATATTGGCAGGATCTGAGCCACCTTGAGATTCAGTGAGGCCAAAACAGCCAATCGCTTCTGCAGTAGCTAATTTTGGAAGCCACTCTTGTTTTTGCTCCTCGCTGCCAAAGGCATAGATGGGATACATCACAAGACTGCTTTGAACAGACACAAAGCTTCTCATTCCACTATCCCCTTTCTCCATCTCTTTGCATATCAGGCCATAAATGATTGCATTCATTCCAGGGCAACCATATCCTTCGATTGAGCTACCCAGTACACCTAATTCTGCAAGAGGCTTTATGAGGTCAGAGGGAAATTCATGATTTTCAAAACACTCTTGAATGACAGGATCAACCATATCCTTAACGAACCTAGAGACTGAGTCTTGTACAGCCTTCTCCTCATCGCTTAGCAGTGAATTGATATCAAATAAATCAATACTCATGATATTTCTGACTATATTATGGCGTGTTTGCCTTGAATGATCTCTTTATACATCCTCCAATCACCCCTCAAGCTATATAAAGGAAAATAAAAGGTTGCTGGTTTATTTTTTTCAATAAAAAAGTGGCCGATCCATGCCCACCCATATCCGGATAAAAAAGCATAAAAAATATACTTGGGATCAAGTGAGGAAATAAAAATAATCATGAATATCAAGAAGATCGTTGTTCCGATGAAATGAAGCAATTTATTGTATTTATTCTTATGCTCATCAATATAGTAAGGATAGAATTCTTCAAAATTTTTAAATTCTTTTTTCATATTAATATTCTATCAAATCATTTCGAAATAAGTGACGTTCTGAGATTCATTAATAAATCTTCAGTTGTCCCCCAATCGATACAGGCATCCGTTAAAGAAACGCCGTATTTTAGATCGCCAAGGTTCTCGGTAATCTTTTGATTACCAGCATTGATGTTGCTTTCAAGCATGATGCCCATAATGGATTGATTCCCCTTCTTGACTTGATTAACAATGCTCTTTGCTACCTTGGGCTGTAATCTGTAATCCTTATTCGTATTGCCATGACTACAGTCAACCATGATCTTCATGGGCAAATCTGAATCGGTGAGTTGCTTCTCACAGGATTTAATACTCCTGCTGTCATAATTGGGCTTGGCCCCTCCCCTTAAAACCACATGTGAGTATTTGTTTCCTTTGGTCTGATAAACAGTGATTCTGCCTCCATCATCTAGACCCAAGAAGTGATGAGATTGTCTTGATGACTTGATTGCATTTACAGCAACAGCAAGTGAACCATCGGTTCCATTCTTAAAACCAACAGGAGTTGATAAACCACTTGCCATCTCCCTATGCGTCTGAGATTCCGCAGTTCTTGCTCCAATTGCGGTCCAGCTTGTCAGATCACCCAAATATTGAGGCATGATTGGGTCAAGTGCCTCAGTTGCGACACCAAGTCCCATTTCATTGAGATCAATAAGCAGCGAACGAGCAATATGAATGCCTTTGTCAATCTGGAATGTGTCATCAATATTTGGATCATTTATTAAACCCTTCCAACCAGTAGTTGTTCTCGGTTTTTCAA
>JAPOHS010000058.1 GCA_029979325.1 Pseudomonadota bacterium
AGATTACGCATTAAAAGATGGAAATAAATTTGATGTTTTAACATGCATGGAAATGCTTGAGCATGTACCGTCACCAGAAGAGACTATTAAAGCATGTTCTCAAAGTGTCAATGATGGCGGTGATCTTTTCTTTGCGACCATTAATAGGAATATAAAGTCATATGTCATGGCAATTGTTGGTGCAGAGTATGTACTCAATTTGCTTCCAAAAGGAACCCATGAGTTCGATTGTTTCATCAAACCATCAGAATTAGAGAAATGGTCAAGATCAGCTGGGCTTGAACTAGTGGAACTGATTGGGGTGACATATAACCCGATTACGACTGTGTTTTCGCTTTCGGATGATGTCGATGTGAATTACATGATGCATTTTAAAAAGACTCATCATGATTAATAAGAAGATTGTTCTGTTTGATCTTGATGGAACACTGATTGATACCGCTCCTGATATGTATTTAGCACTGAGCATCCTTCTGAAAGAAGAAAAAATGAATATGGTATCTTATGATAAAGTCAGGCCCCAGGTTTCTAATGGAGTATTGGGCATATTTTCAGTCTCATTTAGCGATGATCCAGTTCTAGAAGCTGATAGATATGAACGATATCTTGATATATATGAATCTGTTCTTGGTCAAGAATCTAATCTTTTTAATAATGCAATCAATCTTCTAGATTGTTTGGATTCAAAAGGCATTGATTTTGGTATTGTCACCAACAAATCAAGTCGATTCACAATACCGTTATTGAGACAATATAATCTTCTAGAAAGAATGCAAACATTGGTATGCGGAGATCAAGTTAAAAAGCGAAAGCCTGATCCAGAACCGCTGATTAAGGCTCTGGGTAATACTGAAAACTCATATGATCAAAATAATATATATTATGTCGGTGATGCTGAAAAAGATATCGCTGCAGCAAGAGCAGCAAATTATAGATCGATTGCTTGCACATATGGATATAGAGACGCCAGTGATGATCCATCAAAATGGAATGCAGAGTTCTTAATTAATGACCTAATTGAGGTGAATGAAATTGTCTAAAAATACATTGAAAAATAAAATTATTTTGGTCACGGGCGCTAATCAAGGTATCGGCAAAACAGTCTCCATCAAATATGCAAGCCTTGGTGCCAGAGTAATTTTGTTAGGAAGGGATCTTCACTCACTTGAGGAGGTTTACGATGAAATCATCGGACTCAATTACAGTGAACCCATGATATCTCTTATGGACCTTGAAAAAGCAGACGGCAACGACTATCAAATGATTTTTGAAAACTTAATGAGTCAATTCGGTCAATTAGATGGTTTATTATTGAATGCAGCTATGCTGGGTGATCGTTCTCCAATTGCACATTATGATTCAGAAACATGGGTTCGAACAATTCACGTGAATTTAACCGCTCAGTTTTTGCTCACAAAAACTCTTTTGCCTGCATTATATGAATCAGATAATGCATCTGTGTTATTCACTTCAAGCGGTGTTGGAAAGATGGGGAAAGCTTTTTGGGGCGCTTATTCAGTTTCAAAATTTGGCATTGAGGCATTGTCACAGATCTTAAGTTCAGAACATGAGGATCAATCAAATATTCGCTTTAATTGTATTAACCCTGGCCCAGCCAGAACCAAGATGAGAAAAAAGGCTTATCCATATGAAGATGATAAAAAACCAACAGATCCAATTGATCTAATGGAAAAATATGTTTGGTTGATGTCTGACGAAAGCAGAAATATTACTGGCCAGAGTATTGATTGTCAGTAGATGCTTCTAATTCAACTGTTCCGATGAAACATGGGTCATCTCATTTGTCGTTTCGGGTTCGAGATCTAAGTTTAGATTTTGTGGCTCTTTTATGTCTGGTAGGTCTGGTAACTCACTCAGTTTCTCTAAACCAAAATAGTCTAAAAACTCATTCGTAGTCGAGAACATGGCAGGCTTACCAGGCACATCTCGGTAACCAACAATTTTGATCCAATTACGATCTGTCAGTGTTCGCATAATACTACTGCTTACTGAGACACCCCTTATTGATTCGATGTCTCCTCTTGTAACAGGCTGCTTGTAAGCTATGATAGACAATGTTTCCATTAAGGCCCTTGAATATCTTGGTGTTTTTTCAGCATAGATGATATTTAAAAAGTCATTGATGGATGATTTTGCTTGAATTCTAAAACCACTCGCAACTCTGGATATTTCAATTTCTTTATTTTCATAATCATTTTTCAGTGAGTCAATTGCTTCAAGGACATCTGCTTTAGTGCATGATTCTTTTGAATTGATTATTTTATGTATCCGATCTGCAGACAGGGGTTCGCCAGAAGATAGCAACAATGCTTCAACAATGTTTTTAATTTGATTCATGAATTTCCTTTTCAACAAGCATTTTAACGTGAATGATCCCAAACTCTTGAGCTTGCACCACCTCGATTAATAATTCTTTCATCAGTTCTAGAATTGCCAAGAATGTAACAACCAAACCAATCTTTTGTTCCTGAAGATCAAATAGATCCTCAAATTTAACAAAATCCTTGCCATTAATCTTTTCCAATATCTCTGACATTCTCTCTTTGACTGATAATGGTTCTTTCATGAAATGCAATGTAGAAAACATTTCTGCTTTTTTCAGTACTTCTTGAAAAGCCATCACCAGATCCGGTAATTGTATATCTGGTAATATATCCGGTTGCTGATAATTTCCAGTTTCAGCAGCCGATAAATATATATCTCGCTCTACTCTATTCAATGAATCAATCTCTTCAGAAACAGTTCGGTATCTCTCATACTCCAGTAATCTCCTGACCAATTCTGCCCTTGGATCATCTTCTTCTTCAATTTCTTCAAAAATAGGCAATAACATTTTTGATTTAATTTCGGCCAGCATTGCTGCCATGAGTAAATATTCCCCCGCTAAACTGAGCTCAAGGTCTTGCATCAGATTGATATAGTCGACATATTGTTCTGTAATTTCTGCAATTGGAATATCTATAACATCTAGATTCTGTTTTCTAATTAAATACAACAGCAAATCAAGCGGACCTTCAAATGCATCAAGAAAGACTTGAAGTGCAACAGGAGGGATATAGAGATCTTTTGGTAGTTCAGTAAGCTGCTCACCTTGAACGATTGCAAAGGGCATTTCTGCTTGCATTGGCTTATTGATGGTTTTATCCATATTTGATTAAATCCAGCATTTGATCCTCATTAATGATACTAACACCAATGTCTTCTGCTTTTTTTATTTTTGAGCCTGGATTATCACCAGCAAGTAAGTAATTGGTATTTCTAGAAACTGCAGATGTGACCTTTCCTCCATTATTTTCAATAAAGTTTTTGGCTTCGGATCTCGTCATATTTTTTAGTGTACCCGTTATGACAAAAGTTTTATCACTCAATATCTGACTGTCATTGTCTGATGGATATATCACCTCTACACCCATATCAATCAGACGATTGATATTTTCTATATTTTTAATGTTTTTAAAGAAATCTAAAATACTGTTTGCAACAATTGGCCCAATATCACGAATCATCAGTAATTCTTCAATTTCTGTGTTTATAAGTTCTTCTAATGAAGAAAAACTTTCAGCAAGAGACTTTGATGTAGCAAGCCCGACATCATTGATTCCTTGGGCATATATAAATCGTTCGAAACTTATGATTTTTGATGACTCAATTGAGGTTAAGAGGTTTTGAGAAGACTTTTCAGCCATTCTCTCCAATGATATTAATTCATCATAATTTAAAGAAAAAAGGTCAGAAGTGGTTTTGATCAAGTTAGAATCCAACAATTGATCTATAATTTTTTCACCCAGTCCTTCAATATCAAAAGCATTTCTAGAAACAAAGTGCTTGAGTCCTTCTTTTATCTGATCAGGGCAGGCATTCCCACCCGTACATTTAGCGGCACTCTCCCCTTCTTTTCTGACGATTTCTGAACCACATGAAGGGCACAGTGAAGGGAAGACAATTATTTTTGTTTGCTGACCTCTTTTTTTCTTATTAACTGACACGATCTCAGGTATGACATCGCCGGCTCTTCTTACAAATACATGGTCACCGTTGCGAATGTCTTTTCGACGGATTTCATCCATATTATGCAGAGTTGCATTGCTGACCATTACTCCTCCCACATTGATTGGATCCAATTTTGCAACTGGTGTGATTGTTCCAGTTCTGCCGACTTGGAAATCGACATCTAAGATTATTGACTCAACCTCAACAGAAGAAAACTTATGAGCAATTGCCCATCTTGGTGCATTAGCAACATTTCCTAATCTTTTTTGTAATTTAAAATCATTAATTTTATAAACAATCCCATCTATATCAAAATCGAGAGAACCTCTTGTAGAATCTATTTTCTTATAATATTTGTCACATTCATGAGCGCCAGTTAATAGCTGTGATAATGGTGAGACCACAATCCCTAAATCATTTAGATATTTGATGACATCGCTGTGGTTGGTGAAATCATTCTCATTGGAGAGCAGTCCATATCCATGAGCATAAAAGCGCAATGGTCTACCCTTTGCAACATTTGGATCCAGTTGACGTATGCTTCCAGCTGCTGCATTTCTAGGATTTGCAAAAACCTTCAGATTCTTTTCTTCATTTTCTCGGTTCATCTTCTCAAAATCATTCTTTGAGATAATGATTTCCCCTCGTATTTCGACTTTCTCAGGAGGAGATGATGTATTGAGTGTTATGGGTATCGATTTGATTGTTAGGACGTTGTGTGTAACATCCTCTCCTGTTTTCCCATCACCCCTTGTTGTTGCATAAGATAATTTTCCAGATTCATATAATAAATTAACTGCAACACCATCAAACTTTGGTTCAGCAATGAATTCAATATCTTCTTTTAAGGAGAGCTTATCTTTTATTCTTTTTTCAAAAGACATTAACTCATCCATCGAGAAAACATTATCCAATGAAAGCATGGGTGTTAAATGGTCAATTTGAATAAAACGATCGATGGGTTTTGACCCAACCCTTTGTGTCGGAGAATCAACTTGAATGAGCTGAGGATATTTTTTCTCCAAATCATGAAGAGCTTTGACCATTTGATCAAACTCTTGGTCTGATATTTTTGGGTCATCCATTCCATGATATTGATAGTTATGAAAGTTTATTTCATCTATCAGTTTTCTAATTTCTAATTCAATGCCTTTCATACATCATGGATGTTATTCGTTTGTAATATTTTCAAGCAATACGCCATTGAGCTGTTTCAGTACCATGTCAGAATCTTTCTCCATTTGATCTGAAACATGCCTATCGAAGATGTGATTCTTCGCAATATAGAAAAATGTAAAGCCTTTAATTTCCTTATCATTTTTGAAATAACCAGGCTCGTTTAAATTTGCTACATAATATGATGAATCTGCATTTATTTTTTTTTCAAATATTCCACTGCTATTCAATTTCAACTCATAGTTTTTGAATATTTGTATCAGTTCTTTCAAGCTTAAATCATTTTCTGAAAGTGATATTCTTCGACTCGGTGTATTCGTTTTTTTGTTGTTTATGTCATTGATGACTATTTTTTCATGAATGTTAATTTCACGATTTGGTTTATCTTTCGCTTTTTTGTTGAATAGGAGTATCAGTAAAAGTATTAAGAAAACTAATGTCAGTGTAACCCACGCTATATCCATCAGGATGCTTCGGGTGTTTCTGATAGCTCAATGGCCTCATCGAGATCAACTGAAACCAGCCTTGAAACACCTGGTTCACTCATTGTTACACCGATTAATTGTTTGGTTAGCTCCATTGTTGTTTTATTGTGTGTAATGACAACAAACTGAACATTGCTACTCATTTCTTTTACAATTTCACAGAATCTAGCCACATTTGTGTCATCGAGAGGTGCATCAACCTCGTCAAGAAGACAAAAAGGTGCTGGGTTTAGTTCAAATATCGAGAATAAGAGTGCAACAGCAGTCAAAGCTTTTTCACCTCCAGAAAGAAGGTGAATATTGCTGTTTCTTTTCCCAGGAGGTCTGGCCATTACAAAAACACCG
>JAPOHS010000059.1 GCA_029979325.1 Pseudomonadota bacterium
GCAGAGGTTTATTTAAAATTAGAAAACTTTCAGGTAACAGGGTCTTTCAAAGCAAGAGGCGCAACAAATAAATCGAGAATACTCTCTGATCAAGGGTGCAAGAGCATCGTCACTGCAAGTTCTGGAAATCACGGATCAGCTGTTGCTAATGCCGCGAATATATTGGGGATAGATGCCATGATCTTTCTACCAAATACTGTTTCAGAAGCAAAGTTGAGAAAGATCCAATCTTTTGGCGCCAAAACAGAATTGGTTGGCAATGATTCTGGAGACGCAGAGGTTGCAGCCAGAGAGTATGCAGAAAATAATCAATTGCCTTATCTTTCTCCATACAATGATGAAGATGTCATTGCAGGCCAAGGAACAATTGGACTTGAAATACTAAAAGAACAAGATCAAATTGACGCTGTTTTTATTGCTGTGGGAGGAGGAGGTTTGATTGCTGGAGTTGGCACTTACCTTAAGGAGGTTTATAAGGAATGCAAAATCATTGCATGCTCGCCTGAGAATTCAGCGGCAATGCATCATGCACTTCAAAAGGGGAAAATTGAGAAGATACAGCATCTGGAGACATTGAGCGATGGAACCGCAGGAGCACTCGAAGAAGGATCGATTACCTTTGATTACTGCCAATCAGTTGTTGATCAATCTATATTGGTCAGTGAGGGTGAAATTCAAAGTGCTATGAAGACCTTTATGGATCAACACCAAATGCTAATTGAAGGAGCAGCAGGAGTTGCATTGGCGGCTTTCGATAGCGTTAAGGAAGAATACAAAGGCAAGAAGGTCACAATTCTGCTTTGTGGAGGCAATATTGCCAATAAGACACTGCTAAAGGTCCTTCAGTCATGATGCCAATCACGCTGAATTGGGATGAGATGAAACCGCTTATTGCAAAGATGGATATTAATGATGCGATGAGAAATGCATTCATTGAATACTCAAATGGCAATGCAGTGATTCCACCAGTGGGTGAGTTGATCATGCAACAGCCTCCTGGTGAGGTCCATATAAAATATGGATATATAAAAGGCGGAAGCCACTATGTGATCAAAATCGCATCTGGCTTTCCTAACAATCAGAAAGAAAACATCAAGCCTGGACAAGGCATGATGCTTTTATTCGATATTCAAACAGGAATGCCTGAGGCGATATTGATTGATGATGCAAATCTCACAGACATCAGAACTGCAGTCGCAGGCGCAATCACCAGCCAAGCACTCTCAAATCAGGACCTTGAATCATTCACTATTATTGGCACAGGCGTACAAGCTCGTTATCAGGCAATTCATGTTTCACAACTGATGAAGATTGAGAAAGTTAGAGTTTGGGGTAGAGATCCAGCAAAAGCCTATCAGTTAAGAGAAGATCTTCCAGACTTGGATGTCAATATCGAAGAAGATATAGAGAAGCTGATTAAAGAATCAGGATTAATTATTACAACCACTTCCTCAAAAGAGCCACTGATTCAATCGGATTGGGTAAAGCCTGGGACTCACATAACTGCAGTTGGATCGGATACTCCTGAGAAGTGCGAACTTGATCCAGATATACTTTCTATGGCGGATCTGGTTGTTGCAGATAGCTTGGAACAGAACCTCATTCGTGGTGAAATACACCAAGCAGTTAAGAGATCACTCATCAACTCTGAGAGCATTGTAGAGCTGGGAGAGATTTTTGCAGGATTGAATCCAGGAAGAACAAATGATGATTCAATCACTGTTGCAGACTTGACAGGCGTCGCGGTGCAAGACCTTGTCATTGCCAAAGCTGTTCTTAGCACAAAAAAGGAGTCATGATTGAGCACAAAATATAAAATTCTGATTATGGGACTTCCTGGTAGCGGAAAAACATACCTCGCTGAGAGATTGGTTCCGATTTTGAATGCCGCTTGGTACAACGCGGATAAACTGAGAGAGATGGCAAATGACTGGGATTTCTCTGATGAAGGCAGAAGAAGACAATCTCGAAGAATGAGAACTTTTGCTGATTTTGAAAAAGAGAACCCTGACATCAATGTGAATGCGATTTTGTTTGCCCAACGAAAGAAACAAGAGAAAATTTTGATGCCGATATTGTAATTTGGATGGATACCATTACAGAAGGTCGATTCGAAGATACCAATAAGATCTTTATTTCTCCAGAGCAGATCGATTTTCATATTACTGAGTGGAATGATCATAACCACTCAGACATCGCTGAGGAGATACTCAAAAGTGTTTGATTGGAAAAAGCCCACAGTTCAGATGTTGGGAAGGTGGCAACCTTGGCATAAAGGGCATCAAGAATTATTCAAAAGATGCATCCAAAAAACAGGTCAAGTGATGATTCAGGTCAGAGATGTTCATCAATCTTCTGGAGGAGATGGACAAGATGATAACCCCTTTGATTGGGATGAAGTTTGCAAAAATATTGAAGAAGGCCTCGCTTCAGATGGTTTTAAGCGAGGGGTTGAGTATGAGATCATGCTCGTTCCAAACATAGTTAATATCAGTTACGGCAGAGGAGTGGGTTATGTTTTCGAAGAGGAGGTCTTTGACGATTCAGTGAGTGAAATCAGCGCAACCAAGATTAGAAAGCAAATGAGAGAGGAAGGAGATCTTTGAGTAAATACTGGGTTATATCAATTCATCCTTTTTTATCATCTCAATTAAACTTTCCTCCTTTTGCAGTAAAGAATCAAACTCTTTCTTTTCACGATAAAATTCAAATCCACACTTGATCAAAACTTTTTTTGATCCTTCATTACCAATCTTATAGGCGGCATAGATTTCTTCTAAATTCAGTTGGTCAAATCCAAAATCCAAGATGCTTTTCAGAGCTTCTGTAGCAAAGCCATTTCCCCAATATTTTTTCCCAAGCCAATATCCCACTTGACATGATTTATTATTGAATTCACTTAGGCCTATTCCTCCAATCATTTTTTTATCTTGAAAAATCATGAAATTATAACTCTCTTGTTTTAATACCCTTTCTCGCGATCTTTCAATAAATTCTTCAGCGTGACTCAGTGTATAAGGAAAGGGGATTTCTGAAAGCCATTTGATGACATCTTTGTCATTGATCAATTGAGTTAACTCAAATTTGTCATCTATCTGAGGAGTCTTGATTAGTAAACGCTCAGTCCTGATTTCTTTCATTAACATATGAGATCACCTCATCGATCTTTGATATGACATCATCAACCTTAATTAATTGCATTGCTTTTGGATCTTTTACTTTTTGACCCCACTTTGAAGATTCGATGTTTTTTTCTTCAAATATCTCGAGGGCTTCTGGGTATTTATTGATTGTCCAGTTTCTTGAATGATATGGACCGCTTCGATTTAAATTACTCATTGCATATAACCCTATCACTGGCTTATCCATAACTGTTCCTATATGGGCTGGCCCAGAATCTGGTGAGATTATGAATTGGGAATGCTTTATGATTGCTGCCATTCCTCTGATACTTGTTTTTCCAATGAGATTTATCATATTTTCATTGAAATATTCAGCATCTATCTTTTTTGAATACTCAACTTCGGTTTCAGAAAGCCCTCCTGTGATTATGACTTGAACATTCTTTTGCCCTAGAAGATACTCTATGACTTCGATAAAGTTCTCAATTGACCAGCTTCGGTTATATTTTTTCCCATATCGTTGACTGCTACAGGGGCTAATCAGGCATGTGACTTTATCTTCGTTGATGTATTTTTTAATCTCATCTTCTTCAGGGTTTAGGTTCAATGGCTCCCATACTGGATGACCATTTTCATTCGTAAGGTGATTTACAAAATCTACCATCCCATCGGCAACATGTTGATTCTTCTTGGCAGGTATAAATTCATTGCAAAATAAGCTCTGTTGATCGCGAGAGCGTTCTTTATCAAAACCTATTTTTCTTTCAGATGGAATCATTGTACTGATGAGGTTTGCAGACATTGATGCATGCATATTTAAAAGTACATCAAATTTTCTTCCTCTTAAGGCACGCCTGATTTCTAGCATGGCTTTCATTAAGTTTGATTTATCTACAACATAAAAATCAATGTCCTCGATTTCTTTGAATAATTGATATTCAGTTTTGCCTATCACCCAAGTAATTTTTGAATTGGGCATTGCTTTTTTTAGATGATTAATTGCCCCCAAAGCGTGACAGCAATCACCCAGTGCTGATAATCTTAGAATGCAAATTTGATTTGCGTTTTTGGGAAAATCTATAGACATAGAAAAATGAGCAACTTATTAATTCAAGACAATGAAAACATCATCATATATGCAGATGATTTGATCAAGGATATTAATGGAGACTTTTTTGAAGCAAATCAATGGCTTGAGAATAAAAGCGATGATGTGAATGTATTTGGCAGGGGAGAGGCGATCTTTTTTAGGCATCAAAATCTGAAATGTGTTTTGAAGCATTATTATAGGGGAGGAATATTAGGCCGTTATATAAGGGATCGATATCTCTGGACAGGAATTGATGGATCAAGATCAATTCGTGAATTCAGGCGACTCAAAGAGCTATCCGCAATGGGCTTGCCAGTGCCCAAGCCCATTGGAGCTAGAGTCAAGAAATTAGGCGCCACATATACGGCTGATTTGATCAGCATCGAGATAGAAAACTCTAAAACACTCTCCGAATTGATTGCAGAGGATGATATCGATAAGAACATCTGGGAGGCGATAGGCCAATGTCTTCATTCATTCAATGCCAAAGACATTTATCACCCAGACTTGAACACAAATAATATCCTTATAGATGATCAACAAAATGTATATTTAATCGATTTTGATACTTCCTCAAGATTGCATCAAAAAATTGCATCAAAAAAGAGCACACTTGATCGTTTTCGAAGGTCATTAAAGAAAACTTATAAAGAGAAGAATAAGCATTTTTCAGAGAGTGATTGGAATATCGTACTCAGCCACAGTTCTACTGATTGACATATGGATTGATTTGAGACTCTTGTTTTTTAAAACGACGATGAACCCAATAATATTGTTCTTTTTTGTCCATCACATGAGATTCAAGACAATCATAAAAGCGCTGTAGAAATTTTTCTGGATTTTTACAATCTTCGTTATTCATCTCTGGATATACGGTAAGCACATAGTCTCCATTTTCTAGTCTTTTTGGAAAATATGGCAAAACGGTACATCCTGTCATTTCTACAAATCTACATATGGCGGTTGTCGTGGGTGCATCTTGCCCAAAAAAACTCACATTGACAGAATTTTTACCAATAAAATTTTGGTCTGAAGCATACCAAACGATTTTTTTTGCCTTCAATGCTTTAATCAAATCTTTTACTTCAAATTTAGTAACCAGACTGTCTACTGATTTGAGCCTTGCATTTCTAAAGAAACGATTAATGATTGGATTGCTGCCAACTCGATACATGCCAACCATTTCAGGCATTCCCGGTGCAATGATTTCTCTACCAATGAATGCGCTGATCTCCAACATGGTAAAGTGAGCACTTAAAAGGACCACTCCGCTGTCTTTCATCACAGCTTTTTGAAGAATATCCAGACCTTCTATTTGTGTAACCTTTGCGAGGTTTTGATCCGATTTCCATCTTGCTATGCAGACCTCAAAGAAACCGATTCCAAGAGAGATGAAATGATCTTTAACCAATTTTGATTGTTCTTCATTATTGAGATCTGGGAAACAGAGCTGTATATTTTTTTTCGCAATATCCTTTCGATTTGAGGGAATGCAATAGAGTAGCATTCCAATTGATTTCCCCAATGATTGGATGATTTTTATTGGGAAAAAAGCGATTAGTCTTGCCATCATTAACAGCAACAAAACAAACCAGTTCTTTGGTTTTAAATAGTCAATGAATGCAACTTTCTTTGGATCTGAATTTTTCATGGCTCACTCTTACGAATCCAGTATACTCAAGTTATGAGCAAAAAAAATCTAGATCATTTATCTGAAGAACAGCGTTATGTGACCCAGCAAAAGGGAACTGAGGCGCCTTTTACAGGCGATTTATTGCATAACAAAGAG